>JAJZAQ010000086.1 GCA_021799355.1 Pseudomonadota bacterium | reverse complement strand
CGGCGCGGTCGATGCCATCGTGCCCGCCGCGAAGCTGGTCGACCGTCTGGCCGAGCAGTACGCCGCGGCGCGGCGGCGGCTGTGCGCGTGAACCGGGCGCGAGCCAAGCCCATGCCGGCAGCGCAGAGCGCGGCCATCGCCTAAATTTGCAGGGAACGCAGCGGCCCGGCCCGCGGCGCTGCGGCCAGAGGAGATCCGCCATGCGCGCCCGTCATGCTCGTCATCAACCCGCCGCCCAGACGATCCCAGCGCCCGACCGGCAGCGGCTCAAAGCCTGCCGCAGCTTTGCCGAGTTCTACCCGCTTTATTTGGCCGAGCATCGGCAGCCGGGGACGCGGCGGCTGCATTTCATCGGCAGCACCGCGGCGCTGGCCTGCCTGTTTTTGCTGATTTTCACCGGCAATCCGTGGTGGCTGCTCGCCGCCGCTGTGGCCGGCTATGGTCTGGCCTGGCTGGGCCATTTCGCCGTCGAACACAATCGCCCGGCAACGTTCAGCCGACCACTGTGGAGTCTGCGTGCCGACTGGGTGATGTACGCCGACATCCTGCGTGGCCGGCTCACGCTGTAGGCGCTGCGGTTTGCATCAGCAGCGCGATCATGCGCGCGGTTTGCTCGCGGTAGGCGGCGTTGTGGATGCCTTGTTCGCGTGCCAGCGCGTGCAGCCTGGCGTGAATCTGGCCGATTTCTCCCTGGTCGAGTCCATGCGTCTGCAGGTAGTGGCCGAGCGCGCAGTAGTGGTGCGCGTTCGCCGGGTCGCTGATCTGCGCATCGCGTTCGCCGTACTCCCACAGCCAGTGCGCGGCGAGCGCGCCGAGCACGGTTTGCGGCTGCGTCGGATCGACGCGCTGCACTGGCCGCGAGACGAATGCCGCCAGCTCGCCGGCGCGCAGCGGCGGCGACAGGGCGTAACCCTGACCCTGGTCGGCGCCGAGGATGGCGGCGATTTCCACCAGGCCGGGAGATTCCAGCCCTTCGACCACCACGTCGAGCTCCAGGGTGTGCGCCAGCCGGATGAGTGAGCCGATGAAGCCGATGACCCGGCGCGGCTCTTTTTCTGCTTCGCGCACCAGACCCTGGTCGATTTTGACGGTGTGAAACGGCAGGTTGCGCAGCCGCAGCAGGCTGGAGTAGCCCGAGCCGAGATCGTCCATTTCCAGCCGCAGCCCCAGAGCCGAAAGTGCGTGCACTGCGGCATCGGGTGCCTGCGGTTCGTGGAATTCGCTGCTTTCGAGCAGCTCCAGGTGCAAGCGCTGCGCCGGCAGCTGGGCGCGCGCCAGCGCCTGCACGATCCATTGCCGGCTGTCGGCCTGCAGCAGCACTTCGGGCGGCAGATTGATCGACACCGCGGTGTGCACCCCCTGCGTATCCCAGGCGCGCAGCTGTTGCAGCGCCTGCTCCAGCCCCAGGGTGAACAGCCGGGAAATTTCGCTCACGCCGAAACCGGGCAGGAACTCGGCGGGGAAAATCCAGCTGCCGTCGTCGCGCCGCAGGCGCGCCAGCGCTTCCACCCGCGCCAGCCTGCCCTCGCGCAGGTGGAGCACGGGCTGATACACCATTTCCAGCCCGCGCGAGGTCAGCCGGGCGCGCATGTCGCGTCGCTCCTGCCCGGAAAGCACCACGGCGGGTGCCTGGCGCAGGGCGCCGAGCGCGCGGGTGAACAACTGTCCGAGCAGCGTGAGGTGGTGCTGGACCCACGCCGCCTCGAACTGGTTGGGGTAGGCGCCGTAGAGCGTGACGATCGCGGCCATGCGGTCGTCGGCGTCGCGGATCGGCACGGTCACGGCGCTGCGAAAACCTGCTTCGAGCGCGGCATCACGCCACGGCTGGGCACGGTCGTCGCGGGCGAAGCTGGTGACGGTTTCGATGCGCTCGTTGCGCCAGGCGCGTACCTGGCTGGCCTGCGCCAGCCGCTGCGGGTCGTCGACGGTGGGCACGAACGCCTCCTGATGGCGCTGGAACGAGGCCAGATACGCGTCGAACCGCGAGGTGGAAAATTCGACTTTGATGCGGCCATCGGCGTCGGGTCGGCCGAATGCCGCGGCGGCAACGCCGGGCAGGCGGGTGAGCTCGCCCAGAATCCACTGCATGAAGTCGATGCGGTTGACGAAACGCGGCAGCGCGCGGTGACCCGACTCGATCCACTGCGCCCAGCGGGCTTTGACGTCCTGCTCGGCTTCGGTCTGCGCCTGGAGCTCCTGCCGCACCCGGCCGGTGAGAATGCGGTGCAGCGCGGCGCGCTCGGCGGCGCGCAGCGGGCTCTGGCTGACCAGGGCGTGAACCTGCTGCAGATAGATTTCCATCGCGTCGACCAGCGCGGCGGTGGACACGCCGGTGAGGGCGTGCACCATGCCGATGGCCTGCGCGCGCCGGCGGTGCGTGGCTTTGTCCAGACCGGGCTGCAGGATTTGCAGCAGATGGACGTGCTGCTTTCGCTTGAGCGCATCGAGTTCGGCGGCGTCGAGGGTGTCGAGCACGGCCTGCGCCTGGGGCTGTTGCGCCAACTGGGCGTAGAACGCGGTGACGAAGGATTGCGCCACTTCGGCGGCGTAGGGCTGCAGCACCTGCAGCAGGCGCGCCGGGGTGTCGCCGTACAACGCCACGCTGGCGTCCTCAGGCGCCTGTCCGGCTGCGGCCTGCGCCGCGGTGTCGGGCAGCTGCCACCAACTCGTGCGACTGGCTTTGTGCGACTTGCTGGCGTAGAGCGCGGCATCGGCGGCGCGCAGCAGGCTGTCGGCGTCGCTGCCGTGCTGCGGGTAGAGCGCGATGCCCAGGCTCATGTCCACCGTCGCCCGCTGCCCGCCGGGCAGGGTAAACGGGGTTTCGACAATGGCGTGCAGCCGGGTGAGGGTGGTGTCGAGGTCGGTGGTGTCGCTCAGCCCTTCGAGCACCAGGACGAACTCGTCGCCGCCGATGCGGCCGACGAAATCGGTATCGCGCAGCGCCTGCTGCAGGCGTTGCGCAAAGGTTTGCAACAGCGCATCGCCGGTGTCGTGCCCCCAGCGGTCGTTGACCGGCTTGAAATCGTCCAGGTCGAGCATGCCCACGGCAAGCAGGCTGTGCTGCCGCCGCGCGCGGGCGATCGCCCGGCCCAGATGCAGATCGACCGCGGTGCGGTTGGGTAGCTGGGTGAGCGCGTCGTGGGTGGCGCGCTGCCGCAACCGCCGCTCCAGCCGTTCGCGGCGCAGCGCTCCGGCCATCAGGTCGGCGAGCAACTCCACGGTTTGCGCCTGCTGCGGCTGCGGCGCGCTGTCCGGTGGATGGGAGAACCAGGCCAGCGCCAGCACCGCCAGGGTTTGCGTGCCCGAGCGTACCGGCACGGCATAACTCGCCCTGATGCCGCTGTCGACGAAAGCGGGCAGGGCGTCGGCGGCATGGGCGTAGTCTGGCTCGAACACCGCGTGGCCTTCGCGCAGCGCGCGTCCGGCCACTCCCAGATCTGCAGGGAAGCGGTAGCCGTTGAACTGCTGCTGGTAGCTCTCGGACAGGCCGTAGAACAGCCGGTAGCTGAGCATGTCGCCGTCGCGCTCGATGAACGCGGCACCATCGGCGCCGACTAGCTGCGCCGCCGCCGCGGCGATGCGTTCGAAAAACCGGCCGAAATGCACTTCACGCACCAGCGCGCGCAACAGCGCCAGCGGCAGCAGCGCCGGGGCGGCGCTGTCCTGCGTCGGGCGCAAGACGGGCAGCGTGCGTGCTCCCGGCTGGTAGAGCACGCTGCGGTTTTTGCCGTCGGCCTTGGCCTGGTAGAGCGCGAGGTCGGCCTGTTCCAGCAGGGCCGAGAGCACGTCGTCGGCGGCCTGCCCGGGTTGGGGCACGGTGCAGGCCACGCCGATGCTGCACGTGGGCAGCGCGATGCGTTCGCCGCCTGGGCAGTCCTGCGTGCGGCCTTCCAGGTCGTGACGCATCGCTTCGGCGATTTGCAGCGCCTGCTGCCCGCTCAGTCCGCGTAAAAACAGGCAGAACTCTTCGCCGCCGAGCCGGGCGAGCAACTGGCCCTGCGGCGTCAGGTCGCGCAATGCGCCAGCGGCCTGTTGCAGTACCAGGTCGCCGCAGGCATGGCCGCGGGTGTCGTTGATCTGTTTGAAATCGTCCAGGTCGAACATCACGCACGCCGCCGGCTGCCCGGCCAGCGCCAGTTCGCCCAGGCAGCGCCGGGCGTGCGCCTGAAAGTGGCGGCGGTTGGGCAATCCGGTCAGCGCGTCGGTCTGCGCCTCGTTGGCCAGTTGCTGTTCGCGCTGCTTGCGCTCGGAAATGTCCTTGAATACGAACAGCAGCGCATTGCGACCGTCGAACGGAGTCTGGATCACCGAGCACAGCACCCAGACGATACTGCCGTCGAGCCGGCGGAAGGCGAATTCGCGGTTGCGCACGGCATGTTGCGCGCGCAGATCGGCCAGCAGCGTCTCGCGTGCCGCGGCATCGACCCAATGCGCTGCCCCCTGGCGGCCGACCAGCCCGGTTTGCCCGTGGCCGAACAGCTCCGCAGCGGCGGAATTCGCATACAGCACCTCGGAGGTGTCGACCGCGGTGAGCAGCGCGGGAGCGGGCAGGTTGTCGATGATGTCGCGGAAACTGCGTTCGCGCCGCACCAGCGCCTGCGCACGGTCGGCGGCGCGCTGCTCCAGCTCGTTGTTGAGCACGCGCAGCTCGGCCAGCGCGGTCAGGCGTTCGCGCTGCAGCGCGCCGGCGAACAGAATCCCGGCCGACATGGCGATGCCCAGCAGTTCCACACCGATCACCGCTTCGTCCGTGGGCAGCGCGGCGTAGGGGCCGTAGCCGGCCAGGGTGGCGCTGAGCACGAGGATGAAGGCCACGGCCAGATGCGCCAGCGCCAGCCACAGGTCGAGGTGGAATACCGACCAGATCGCCGGCAGCAACATCAGGCCGAGCAGGCCGATGCGCGTGGGCACGCTCAGCCCCGGGGCGAAGAACACCACGGCCCAGACCACCAGGCTGAAGGCGAAGGCGCCCAGCCCCTGCGGCTGTAGCAGCAGCCTTGCCCAGCGCTCGCCGCTGCCGCGGCGCAGCCACAGCAGATGCGCCACCGGCACGAGCATCAGCGCGGCGCAGGCGTCACCGACGCCCCAGCCGAGCCAGGTCGGGACAAACGCACTGGCCGGCGCCTGCTCCAGCACCACCAGCCCGCTGGCGCCGAACAGCCCCGACACCAGACCCTGCGCCGCGCCCATCCACAGCACGAAGCGGGCAACGCTCGCCGATTCGCTCCAGAAACGCTGTGCCTGCGTCGGCAGATCACGCAGTCCCCACGCGCCCAGCAGCGGGGCCAGCACATTGCCCAGCGACACCCATGCGGCACCGGGCAGGTTCCAGCCGAACAGCGCGACGTTGGCCGTCAGCGAGCCGAGAAACACGCCCGGCATGCCGCGCCAGCCCCACACCAGCGCAGCGAACACGCTCAGCGCCGCTGGCGGCCAGAACGGCGAGACGACGTGAAACACTGCCGCCGGCAGCACGCCCAGCGCGGCGTAGGCCAGCAGCAGGACGACGTTGAGCCCGACCAGGCGCTGCGCCTGCAGGCGCAAACGCCCGAGATCAGACACTCAGATCACCGGTGGGAAGCTGATACTGCCCCGGCCCCATGAGGTCGATGCCGCAGGGCAGGTTGTCCAGCCAGTCGAGCAGCTGGCCGATGGCCGCCCCGGCCAGCGGCGCGCCGTGCTGCGGCGCGATCATCTTGA
>JAJZAQ010000005.1 GCA_021799355.1 Pseudomonadota bacterium | reverse complement strand
TGCAGATCGACTGCGCCGCGCAGGTGCAGCGTGACCGACTCGTTGTACGCCAGCGTGGCATCCAAGCCGAGCTGGCACGCCAGCCAGATTTCGCGCTGGGCCTCGGTAGTGGGGGCAACGTGGGCGACGGGCGCGGCGTCGGCGAACGGGTCGTAGTCGACGGCGGTGGCGGCGGTGAGTGACTGGGTGTTCATGTTCAGGCGTCCAGGCGAAGGTACTTTCCCGGCTGCTCGGGGTTGGGGACGAACCAGGCGGGATTGCCGTCCGGGTCTTTGCCGATGCGCGCGCCGGGTACCGGCGGGCGGCTGGCGTCGAAGGCGGCGCGGGCCGCGTCGGCGCGACGCGGAAGGAAGTCGGCCTCCTGCAGTTCGGCCACGGCTTCCTTGAACGCGGTCTTGATGACGGCGATGTCCTGCGGGGTGTGCGCCGTGGTGAGAAAGCAGGGAAAGTTGTCGAGGATGTGCACGCCGCGGTCGCGCATCATGGCAAACAGCAGATCCTGCAGCGGATGGTCTTCGGTGAAAAAGATTTTCCACACCGACGAGAACGACTTGAGCACGATGGGCGCGCCGACTTCGCGGCAGTAGGCGTTGAGTTCATCGACCATCGCCGCGGTCGAGGTGGTCAGCGCCTGCTGCAGCTCGGGGCCGGCGGCTTTCAGGTGCAGCAGCACGGCCTTGGCCGCGGCTAAGGCCAGCGGGTGGCGCACGAAGGTGCCGGCAAAGTAGGTCACGCCCACGGTGGGCACGGAGTCGTCGCCGTACTGCCACTGGCCGCCGTCGAGCGCATCCATGTACTCGCGCTTGCCGGCGATGACGCCGATGGGAAAACCGCCGCCGACGACCTTGCCGTAGCTCACCAGGTCGGCACGGATGTCGAACAGCGCCTGGATGCCGCCGGGGTGCGAGCGAAAGCCGGTGACGACTTCGTCGAAGATCAGCAGCGTGCCGGCCTGCGCGGTCAGGTCGCGCAGGGCGTGGAGGAATTCGCGCGGCTGGAAGTCGGGGCGGCGGCTTTGCACCGGCTCGACGACGATGGCGGCGAACTCGTCGATGCGATCCTTCAGCGCGGCCAGGGTTTCGGCGGTGCCGTAGTCGAACACGACGACGTTTTCCGCGGTGTTGGGCATGATGCCCGGCGCTGCGGGAATGGAACGGCCTTTTTTCGTGCCGCGCACGATGACTTCGTCGAAAATGCCGTGGTACGACCCGGCGAAGATGGCGATTTTGCTGCGCCCGGTGACGGTGCGGGCCACGCGCACCGCGCCCATGACGGCCTCCGAGCCGGTGTTGCACAGCGCGGCGCGGTCGGCACCGGTGAGGTCGCAGATGAGTTCGGCCACCTCGCCGGCCAGCGGGTGCTGCGGGCCGATGTCGTAACCGGCGTCGAGCTGCCGGCGCACGGCGTCGACGACGAACGGCGGCTGCCAGCCGAACAGGCTCATGCCGAAGCCGCTGAGCGCGTCCACGTAGACGTTGCCGTCCAGATCCCACAGGTGACAACCCGCGGAGCGGGCGACGACGATCTGGTAAACGATTTCCTTGAGCTGTGGGCGGAAACCGTTGACCACGCGCGGGTCGGCCAGACGTGGGCGGTAGCGTGCGGTGTAAGCCTTGGATGCCGCGGTGCGCTGCGTGTAGCGGCGGATGAAGGCGTCGAGCCGCGCCTGCTGCCGCGCGCTGAGCTCGCCGCTCGAGGTGGTGTGGATGCGGGCAATCGCGCCGAAGGCCTTGTTCACGTCGTAGCGCGCCAGGGCCGGCACGCCGTCGTCGTCCGTGCTCTGCGCGGGCGTGGCATCGGTTGCCGGTGGCCGGGGTGCGGTGTCGCCGGCGGCGCGCAGTGACGCGCCGGGCTGGCTGGCTGCCGGTGCTGCCGCCTGCGCCACGGCTTGCGCCGCAGTGGCCGCGCCCAGCAGGGCGAGCTGTTGCTGCATGAGCTGCATCTGCTGGGCGATGAGTTGCTGCACGAACGGCGCGTCCGCCACAGGCCCCGGGGCTGTAGCCGCTGCCACCTCCTGGGCGGCCGGAGATGGGCAGGCCTCGGTTGCAGCCGCCGGCGGGACGGCCGTGGTGTCGGCGGCAGCGGTTTGCGGCGCGAGCTGGCTGTCCAGATGTCGCGCCAGCGCGTCCACGCTGCGGTAGCGCTCCATCAGATCGCGGAAGGTGATGGGCAGGGCAAACTCCTTTTTGATCTGCAGCGCGGCCTGCGTCAGGGTGAGCGAGTCCAGGCCGAGCTCGACAAAGGTCGCTGTCGGGTCACTCTGGGCGAGCTCGATGCCCGAGCTGTCTTCGAGCAGCGCGTTCAGCCGCGCGATCAGCGCGGGCAGGCGGGAGGCGGGTTGGGTCATGGCAGGTGCAGGAGCGGGAAACGAGGTGGACGCTGGCGCAGCGACGGCGGGCAGCGGGGCGGCGTCGAGCCAATAGCGTTTGCGCTCGAACGGGTAGGTGGGCAGCACGATGCGCCGGCGCGGCTCGCCGGCGTCGAACCAGGGGATGTCCAGCCCGAGGGTCCACAACTGACCGACGGCGGCAGCGAGTGACGGCAGCTCGCTGCCCGCGGTGTCGTTCAGGCTGGGCACGGCAACGGGTGCGCTGTCTGCGCGCTCGGCGTGCTGGCGGGTCAGCGTGCTGAGCATGCCGCGTGGGCCGCATTCGACGCCGACCAGGCCGGCGTGCGCCCGTAACGCGGTGCGCACCGCGGAGGAAAAGCGCACCGTGTCGCGCAGATGGCCGGCCCAATACGCCGGGTCGGTGGCTTCAGCGGCGCTGAGCATCTGCCCGGTGCGGGTGGAGACGATGGGGCGCTGCGGCGCGGCCAACGGCACGCGGCGCACGGCCGCTTCGAACGGCGCCACCGCGGCGTCCATCATCGCCGAATGGAAGGCGTGCGAGGTATGCAGCAGACGGCTGACGACGCCCGCGGCGTCGAGCGCGGCCTGCAGCCGGGAGATGGCGTCGACCGGCCCGGCAGCCACGCTGGCCTGCGGGCCGTTTTCCGCCGCCAGATCCAGACCGGCGCCAAGGTAGGGCTGCAGCGCGCTGGCCGGCAGCCGCACCGACAGCATGGCGCCGGCGGGCTGCGCCTGCATGAGCTGGCCGCGCAGCGCCACCAGCGCCGCGGCATCCTCCAGGCTGAACACCCCGGCGAGCACTGCGGCAACGAATTCGCCCACCGAGTGGCCGATGAGCACGGCAGGCCGTAGTCCGCGCTGCAGCCACCACTGCGCCAGCGCGTATTCCACGCAAAACAATGCCGGCTGGGTGACGGCGGTGGCCTGCAGCGCAGCGGCGTCGTCGCCGAACAACCGTGCCTTGAGATCGAGGCCGGTGTGCGGCGCGAACGCAGCGAGCGCGGCGTCGAGCGCGTCGCGGAACTCGGGCAGCGCCGCGTACAGGCTGCTGCCCATGCCGGCATACTGCGCGCCCTGCCCCGGAAACAGCAGGGCCACGGCAGGCGGCGAGACCGGCGCCTGCCGCTGCGCCGCCGCCGTCTGGCGCAACGCGCGCACGGCAGCGGCAGTGTCGTCGGCGACCACGCTCAGGCGATGGGCGAACGCCTTGCGGCCGACGCGCAGGGTGTACGCGGCGTCGCCCAGCGGCGTGTTAGGGTGGGCGGCGAGGAAGTCGGCGAGTTGCATGGCGGCGGCGCCCAGCGCCTGCGGGCTGCGCGCGGACAGCCGCAGGATGAACGGGCCCTGCGCCGCGGCGGTTGGCGGGCGCAGCGGGGCCTCCTGCACGATGGCGTGCGCATTGGTGCCGCCGACCCCGGCGCTGTTCACCCCGGCCAGCCGCGGTCTGGCGCCGCGCGGCCAGGGGGTGGGACGGTCGTTGACGAGGAAGGGGGAGTCGTCCAGGCCGAGTTTGGGGTTGGGGGCGGTGAAATGCAGCGTCGCCGGCAGCAGCTCGTGTTGCAGCGCCAGTGCGACCTTGATCACCCCGGTGGCGCCGGCGGCGATGACGGTGTGGCCGACGTTGCTCTTGACCGAACCGATGCGGCAAAACCCGCTCCGGGGGGTGGACTGGCGAAACGCCCGGCTCAGCGCCTGGACTTCCACCGGGTCGCCCAGCGGGGTGGCGGTGCCGTGCGCTTCGACGTAGCCGATGTCTTCGGCGCGCACCCCGGCGGCGTCCAGCGCCGCGGCGGCCACCGCGGCCTGGCCGTCGAGGCTGGGGGCGGTGAAGCTGGCCTTGCCGCCGCCGTCGTTGTTCACCGCCACGCTGCGGATCACGGCGTGGATGGTGTCACCGTCGGCGAGCGCGGCGGCCAGCGGCTTGAGCAGCACCACCGCGGCGCCGTCGGAAAACACCGTGCCCTGGGCGTTGACGTCGAACGTGCGGGTGTGGCCGTCGGGCGAGAGCATCGCCCCCTCCTGGTAGAGGTAGCCACTGGCTGGCGGGCAGGTGATCGAGCAGCCGCCGGCCAGCGCCATGCCGCACTGCCCGCTGCGCAGGCTGTCCACGGCCATGGCGATGGCCACCAGCGACGTGGAGCAGGCGGTGTGCACGCTCACCGCCGGGCCGGTGAGGTCCAGCCGGTTGGCGGTGCGGGTGGCGATGTAGTCTTTTTCGTTGGCCAGCATGACCTGGAACTCGCCCAGACGCTGTACCTTGTCGGGATGGGCGCTGACATGGCGCTGAAAGTACGTGGCGTTGTACATGCCGGCGAACACGCCCACCGGCGTGGCGGTCTGCCCCGGCACATGGCCGGCGCGCTCCATGCACTCCCAGCACAGTTCGAGGAACACGCGCTGTTGCGGGTCCATCAGCTCGGCTTCCAGCGGGGAGATGCCGAAAAACGCCGCGTCGAACCCGGCCACGTCGTCGAGCACGCCGCGCGCGGCGACATACGCCGGGTCGGCGCGCACGCCCGCGGGGATGGAGGGGTCGAGTTCGTCGGGGCGGAAAAACCGAATGCCCTCCTGCCCTTGTTCGAGCAACGTCCAGAACGCCTCGATGGTGGGTGCGCCGGGGAACCTGCCGGCCATGCCGATGATGGCAATGGGCGCGTTGCGCGCCTCGTCTGCCTGGCCGTTGCCGTGATGCAGCGACGGACGGCGGCAGGCGGCGATGGCTTCGCCGCCTGCCAGCTGCGCGGCGAGGCCGCGCGGCGTCGGGTTGCCGAAAAACGCGGCGACACCGAGCCCGTCAAACCCGCGCTGGCGCAGCGCGGTCAGCGCGCGCAGCACCAGCAGCGAATTGCCGCCGAGGGCGAAAAAATTGTCGTCGGGCTGCACCGCGTCGAGGCCGAGCACTGCGGCGAACACCGCAGCGACGTCGCGCACACGGTCGTCTGGCGCGGCTGGCGCCGTGACTGCGGCGGTTTGCGCCGCGCCCCGCGGCGGCGGTGGCAGGGCCTTGCGGTCGAGTTTGCCGTTGAGGGTCACGGGCAACCGCGGCAGCAGCAGGATGTGTGTGGGCAACATATACGTCGGCAGCCGCGCGGCCAGTGCGGCGCGCAGCGCCTGCACATCGGGCTGCGCGCCGGGTTGCGGCACGACGTAAGCGACGAGCTGCGCGCCGGTGGCCGCGTCGTGCTGCACCGTGGTGGCGCAGGCGAGCACACCGGGCTGTGCGGTCAGTGCGGCGTCGATTTCGCCGGGTTCGATCCGGTAGCCGCGGATTTTGATCTGCCCGTCGGCACGGCCGACGAAGTCGAGCACGCCGTCGTCGCGCCAGTACACCAGATCGCCGGTGCGGTACATCCTGTCACCTGGGGAAAGCGGGTCGGCGACGAAGCGCTGCGCAGTCAGTTCCGCCTGGTGCAGGTAGCCGCCGGCGACGCCGCGCCCGCCGACGCACAGCTCACCCACCATGCCACGCGGCAGCACCTCGCCGTGCGGCGTGCAGACGAGCACGTGCGTGTCCTGGATCGGGGTGCCGATGGGGATCGACACCGTCTCGGCCGGCAGGGTGTGCGGGATGATGTAGGTGGCGGTGAAGGTGGTGCATTCGGTCGGGCCGTAGCCGTTGATCAGCGTGGTGTCGGGCAGCGCCGCGAGGGCACGGCGCACGTGCGCGACCGACAGCGCCTCGCCGCCGGTGAGCACATACTGCAGGCCGGCGAGCCAGCGCGGGTCGTCATCGACGATGGCGTTGAACAGCGCCGCAGTCAGCCAGGCACAGTTGACGCCCTGCGTGGCGATGCTGCGGGCGATGCCCGGGCCGGTGGGGATGTGTTCGTCGTGCACGACGACGCAGCCGCCGTTGAGCAGCGGCCCCCAGAGTTCGAGGGTCGAGGCGTCGAAACCCAGCGGTGCGGCGTGCAGCATGACCGTGTGCCCGTCCAGCGGCATGAAACGGGGTTTGTCCACCAGACGCAGCACCGCGCGCTGCGGGATGGCGATGCCTTTGGGCGTCCCGGTCGAACCGGAGGTGTACATCACGTAGGCCACGGATTCTGCCGTGGCGCCGTCGCCGGTCTGCGCCGGCTGCGCGCCGCAGCCGTCGAGCAGCGTCTGCGCGTCGCAGGTCTGCAGCGGCGCGGCGAACAGCGCGGCGGTCGACGGCTGGGTCAGCGCCAGCCGCGCTCCGGCGTCGCGCAGCATGAAAGCGACGCGTTCGGCAGGGAAGGTCGGGTCGATCGGGCAATACGCCGCGCCGGTCATCACGATGCCGAGGATGCAGGCGATGGCTGCCGGGCTGCGTTCCAGCGCCACGGCGACGACGTCCCCGTGCCCGATGCCGCGTGCATGCAACCCGGCGGCAACACCCCGTGCCAGGGTATCGAGTTGCGCATAACTCCATGCCCCGCTGGCGTGACGCACCGCGGTGGCATCGGGGTGGCGGGCGCAGACCTGGGCAAAACGCGCCGCAAGCGTCGGCGCGTCCGGTGCCGGGCGCGGCGGCGGATTGAGCGCGGCCAGCGCGGCGCGCTCTGCGCTGCCCAGCAGGTCGATGGCCTTCACGCTTTGCTCCGGGTCGCGGTGCACGGCGTGCGCGACCTGCTCGATGCTGCGCAGCAGCGCGTGCAAGAACGCTGCGCCGTATCCGGCGGATTCCACCCAGCGCACGGTGCCGTGCGCTGCGTCGGCGGCCAGACACGGCGCTGCGGGGCATCGCGCGTGCGCGGCAGCGGCTTGTGTGGCGTCGTCCAGCCACAGCAGATCGACGGTGCCGGCATCCCACGGCGCGGCGCCGGGCTGCGGCAGGCTGCGTGCACGCTCCACGACGGCGCCCGCCGTCTCCGCCAGGTCGCAGTGCAGCCGCGTCACTGCCGCAGGCGTGTGCCATGCCGCCATCGCCGCGGTGCCGCCACACAGCCGCTGCAGCACGATCGCCGCCGCTGCCATCCAGACCGCTGGCGGCAGTCCGGCGGCGGCGCAGCCGGGCGTTGTCTGCGGCGGCGAAGCCGCGCCCCGGCGGGGCGACAGATCGTGTAAACGCCACTGGGGCGGCGTTGCCGGGTCGTGCGCGGTTTGCATGGTGGCGGCCTGAAACGGAGGATGGTGCGCCGCATCGGTTTGTGGCGCGGCGTTCGCACACATTGCAGTCCTGCGGTCTGCCGCTGCCTAGTCCCCGACTCGGGGAGGACGGCCATGTCAAGGCCGTTTTCGTGAAATGTTCAACACGTGGTGACAGCGGCCGCAGCGGCGCAGCCGGTGTCAGGGCGCCAGCCGGGGTGCAGCGCAGGCGCTAGTAGGCGTAGTAGCCGTAGGGCGAGCCGGCCTTGGGCCCGCGGCTTTGGTTGAGCAGGGTGAAGACCATCGGGTGGTCCTGCAGCATGGCCAGCGACTGCTGCACCGTCCCCTGGTGCGTGCGCCCTGCCTGGACGACGAACAGGATCTGCCCGGCGTGCAGCGACAGCGCGCGGGCTTCGGCCGAAGGCAGCAGCGGCGGGGCGTCGAGAAGGATGACGCGGTCGCGGTAGCGGTGAGCCATCTCTTCGAGCAGCAGGTCCATCGACGCGCTGGCGAACAGCTCGGTGGCCTGGGCGCTGGGCGTGCCCACGGGCAGCAGCGCGAGCTTGGGCACGTTGGTGGCGAGGATGAGGTCGGACAGGTCGATCTCGGGGTGCAGCAGTTTGTCGATCAGGCCCTGCCCGGCGGGCAACCCCAGGCGGGTGAGCAGCGAGCTGCGCGACGGGTCGGCATCGACGAGCAGCACGGTGTGGTTGAGTTCGGCGGCGATGCTCATCGCCAGATTGAGGGCGACGAAGGTCTTGCCCTCACCGGGCAGCGAGCTCGTCACCATGATGAGGTTGGGGCGGTCGAGTTTGTTGGCGGCGGCACCGGAGATATTGCCCAGCAGCGGACGCTTGATGACGCGGAATTCATCGACCAGCAGCGAGCGCGTGGCGTGCGGCACGATGTAGCCTTGCGCTGCCAGACGGTCGAGGTCGATCTGCACCTGGCGCGAGCGTGCGCCCATGTCCTGCGGCCTGGCGTCCTGCACGGCGTCGTGCGCCTTGACCGCAGTGGGCAGCGGCCGCACGCTCGACGGCGCTGGCACGGGTGACGTCGGCGCGGTGGCGTCGTCGTCGGCTCTGGGCGTGGCGGCCCAGGGGACGTCGACCCCGGCGGCACGGAGTTCTTCCAGGCGTTTGACGGCTTGTTCGATGGTGCTCATGGTCGGTCTGTCCTTCAAGCGCCGAAGGCGCGCTGCAGATGCGCCCAGATGGCCCAGACGATGCCGATCAACACCAGAGCGGCTACGCTGAACGCCAGATTCAAATGATCACGCCGTTCCCGCGCGGCGGTTTGCGCCGAGTTCAGCAGGGAAATGCTGCCCAGCACCGGTCGGTCGATGGCTTCGCGCAGTTGCCGCGGGCTGTGGTAGGTCGGCATGAGCTGCGAGACGACGAAGCTGGCGACGACGCCGCAGACCAGCGCGAACAGCACCAGCAGGGCGATGAGCATGGGCTTGCTCGGAAACAGCGGGTGTTGTTCGACCCGTGGCGGATCGACGATGCGGAACACGGCGAGTTGCGAGGAGGCGTCCACGCTCTGCGTCAGCCCGGCCGATTGCCGCCGCGCCACCAGGTCATCGTAGCTTTTGCGGATGACGTCGTAGCCACGCATCAGGCTGGCGTACTGCTGGTCGAGTTCGGGCATTTGCCCGGCCTGGCTGCGCAGCTGATCCAGCCGCGATTGTGCCTGCGCCACCTGCGCCTGCAGCGAGGCGACGTTGGCGTCGGCCTGCGCCAGCTGCACGCGCAGCTGCTGGTAGGCGGGATTGGCGGCGCTGAGCATCGCCGTGGCGGGAGATGGCGCCGCCGGCGACGCCGCAGCCTGCGCCGACTGTTCGGCGGCGGCTTTCAGCCGGGCCTTTTTCTCTGCCTCCAGGCGTGCCAGCGTCTGGCGCGCGGTGATGACGTCGGGGTAGTCGTTGGTGTAGCGCTGCAGCAGGTCGTCCAGGCGGTTGCGCTGCGTCTGGATGCGTTGTTCGATGTCCAGCACGTCGGGCGGGATGACGGCGGCAGCGTGGCCGCTACCCGCGACGGGTGCGGCGACGTAGGGTGAGGTGACGGTGATGGTGGGGGACTCGCCACGCATCTGCGCGGCAATGGCGTTGCGCGCGGCGATGGCGGCGCTGAGCTGACCCTGCATCTGCGAAAGTTGGTCCGACGCCTGGTTGACCCGGGTGTAATAGTCGACATTGGCCTGGCCGGAATAGCCCGGGTGCGCGGTTTTGAAGTCCTTGAGCTTTTGTTCCGCGCTGCTGAGCTGGCGGCCGTAGTCCGCGATCTGGGCGTCGAGAAAGTTCAACGCCTGCTGCGTGTCCTGCTGTTTGCCGCCGATTCCCGAGGTGAGGAACATATTGACCAGGTCCTGCACCACGTGCAGCGCGACTTGGGGGTTGGGGTTGACGTAGCTGACGCTGTACAGGTTTTCCCGCGCGTTGATGTTGAGTTTGATGTTTTTGAACAGTTGATCGACGGCGCGGTTGGTGGCGTCGGGCCGGCCGTCGTCGACCACCAGATGGTTTTCGCGCACAAGGCGTTCGAGGTTGGGGCGCGACAGCAGGGTGCGCGCCACCATCGCCACCTGGTCGTCGATGTTCGGCTGCACCGTCAGGCCCTGCATCAGCGGCTTGAGCAGGGTTTGGGTGTCGACGTACACCCGCGCCGAGGCCATGTAACGCTCGTGGTACAGGGCGACGCCGACGCCGCCGAGCAGCAGCACGACCCAGGCGGTGATCAGGCCGATCCAGCGCCGGTCCCACATGCCGGGCAGCAGGTTGAACAGGGGGCGGAGAAGGTCGTTCATGGCAGCGGACTCAGCAGTGGCTGGCAGGTCAGGGTGATGGTGCGGGGCAGACGGCGGGCATCAGGTCTGCGTCTCCAGGGTTTCGAGGACATGGTTCTCCCACTGGGTCAGCAGCCAGTTTTCCAGCGCCTGGGCGATGCGCGTGGCGGTGTGGCCGTCGCCGCCCTGCGGGCTGGGGCGCAACGGTTTGTCGCCTTCGAGAATGTCCCCCAGCGCCTGGAACATGCGGCGGAAATCGCGGCCGACCACGCGGTTGCCGCCGGCACGCAGCGTGTGCTGCCGCGGGCAGTCGTCGTCCAGCGTCAGACAGGGCACGCCCAGATGGCTGCTGGCGTCCTGCAGATTGGCCTGGTCGGTGAGCACACACGCGGCGCGCTGCAGCAGCGCCACGGTGTGAGCAAAGTCGAATTCGGGCACGCACGCCACCCGCGCGCCGCGCAACGCGGTGTTCAGACCGTAGTCCAGAATGCGACGGTGTGTCGCTGCGGGCATCGGCCAGACGACGGGCAGGATGCGGCTCAGACGCCTGGCGTTGGCCAGCAGTTCGACCAGCGCGGCGCGCGAGTCGGCCCAGCCTTGCGGTTCCAGGCAGAGCAGGGCGTAACCCTGGGGGTTGTGGAGATGGCTTTTGGGTACGCCGGCCTCGGCGGCGAAGTCCAGCGTGGCCGGCAGCGTGGGCAGCAGGCGGATGACGGCGTCGGTGCGCAGGCTGCCGACCACGCGGATCGATTCGGCGGCAATGCCCTCGCGGGTGAGGGGCTCGGCGCTGCCGGCGTCGATGGCCAGGTGCAGGTCGGCGAACTGGTCGATGACGATGCGGTCGATTTCGCGCCGGTCGGCGCGGTTGCCGTGGCGCAGACCGGATTCGATGTGCGCCAGCGAGCAGCCCTGCCGTTTGGCGGTGAGCGCTGCCGCCAGCGCGGCGTCGCTCTGCCCGATGGTGACGACCGCCGCGGGGCGGTAGGTGGCGACGATCTGCTCCAGCCAGCGCACCCACTGCGCCAGGCTCGGCTGCGTCTGCTGTGCATCGGGCAGCAAGGCCAGGTCGATGGCCGCCAGCGCCGCATCGGTGCTCGCCGTGGTGCTGGCCAGCCGCTCCAGGCCGAGCAGCACGGGTTGCGGCAAACCGGCGTGCGCCTTCATGGTCTGCATCAGGGGCTGCAGGGCGATGCGGTCCTGCGCACTTTGGGCGATGCACAGCAGCGGCCCGGGCTCGCCCGGCCTGGGCGGTGCCGGGGCGCGGACGATGGCGTCGTCGGCATCGCTGCCGTGCATGGCAGCCTGCGCCGCAGGCGCGGCGTTCACCGGCTGCGGCACTGCGCTGGCGCGGCGCACCACCGGGGCGGTGATGGTCGGTGCGGCGGTGTCGGCAGCCGGCGCCTGCAGCAGGCCGCCGATTTCCTCGCGGATTTCGCGCGCCACGGTCTCGACCCGGTCGGCGTCGATCTGGTCGGTGTTGTCGAGGAAAGCCGACAGCATCAGGCGGTTGCACAGCATGTTGATGCGCCGCGGCACGCCGCCGGTCCAGCTGTGCACGGCGGCGAACGCGGCGTCATCCAGCTGGGGCCGCCCGCTCCAGCCAACCCGTTTGAGGCGATGCAGGATGTAGGCTCGGGTCTCGTCCGCATCCATCGGGCCGATGTGGCAGCTGGCGATGATGCGCTGGCGCAACTGCTCCAGATTGGGCGCGCGCAACACCTCGCGCAGTTCGGGCTGCCCGACCAGGTAGCTCTGCAGCAGGGCGCGGTTGCCGTACTGGAAGTTCGACAGCATGCGCAGCTCCTCGATGGCTGCGGGGTTGAGGTTTTGCGCTTCGTCGATCACCAGCAGCGCCCGCCGGTTTTGCAGCATCAGGGTGGTGAAATGCGCTTCGAGGGTGGCGAGCAGTTCGGCCTTCGACGCGGTTTTGGCCGGAATGCCAAACGCGCTGGCCACGGCGCGCAGCAGGTCGTCGGCTTCGAGCTGGGTGCTGACGATCTGCGCCGCGGCGACTTTGGCCGGGTCGAGTTCGGCCAGCAGGGCGCGCACCAGGGTGGTTTTGCCCGCGCCGATTTCCCCGGTGACGATGATGAAGCCTTCGCCCTGCATCGCGCCGAAACGCAGGTACTGGTGGGCATAGTTGTGCCCTTTGCTTTCGTACAAAAAGCTCGGGTCGGGGTTGAGCTGGAACGGCGGGGCGCTCAGACCGAAATGCGCAGCGTACATGGCCCTGAGGTCAGAATTGGTGGGTCAGCCCGGCGTAAACCGCCGACTCGGTGGCGCTGAGAATGCCGGTGTTGGCGGTGTCGAGCAGTTGACGGCGCAGACCGATGATCAGCAGGGTGCGCGGCGCGAGCCGGCGGTTGAGCTGCACGATGAACGTCGTCTGCCGCGAACTCACTCCGGTGTTGATGCCAAAACCGGTGCTCAGGGCACGCAGCACGCCGATGTTCAGGTTCATCACCGGCGTCAGCCGCCGCGAATATCCCAGACCGATGCCGTTTTGCACGTAGTCGGCTGAAGCAAGCAGCAGATTGTTCAGCACCGGCGCCCCCGGCAGGATCAGATCCTGCGTCTTGATGTGAAACGCGCTGGCGGTGTAACTGTTGCGTTCGTCGAGCAGCACGGCGGTGAAGGTCAGCGCGTTTTGCAGCGTGGCCGACTGGGTGTAGAAATTGATGGCGTTGGGCAGCGTCGACGGCAGGCCGGTGACGGCGAGAATGTTCTGGATGGCGCGCGCGCGCGCGGCGGGGTCGGGATACTGTGCCGCAAGCATGCCGTCGAGCAGGCTGGACACGCTCACCCCGGCAGGCAGGGTTTGCAGCGTGGCGAGGTAAGACGACGGCGCGCGCGTCCAGTTCAGACGCAGGCTCAGGCGCTGGATCTGCTGCGAGGCGCTGAGGTCCCAGCCGGTGCCGAAAAACCGCCGCTCGACCACGCCGTCGAAGCGGGTGAATGGATTGGGCCGCCACTTCGCCTGCACACCGTAGATGCTGTGGCTGAGGCTGGTGAACGAGGTGGCGTAATGTTCATAACCACCGATGATCCCGGCCTCGACGTGCGGGGTGACGGCGTACAACCCGCGGGCGCGGACGATTTCATCGCGTACCGACAGCGCCGGACCATCGGTGTACACCGTCTGTTCCTGCCGGCCGTCGAGTTCCCAGCCGAACGGAGTCGGGCGCCGATCCAGGCGGATGGTCTGCAGTCCATACCGCCCGTTGCTCAGGCCCACGCCGGTCTGGTTGCCGCTGATGTGCGTCCAGGTGTTGTCGCTGCGCGCACGCAGGCGCAGGTCGTCGTTGAAACGATGGTCGATGTACGGGCTGATGCGGTACTGGGTCGTGGTGTAGGTGGCCGTGCTGATACCCTGTGTCGGAATGGTCAGCAGGGCGTTTTGCTGTGCGGTGATGCTCGAATCGAGGTAAAGCCACTGATCGACCAGCCGCGCGCTCAGGCCCAGCGTGCCCGACGGCAGCACGGTGTTGCTGTACGAACCGCGGGCGTAATACTGCCCGGTCAGGGCAAAGTTGCCGTAGGTGCGCAGGTTCGGCCCTTCGGTCTGGAAGGCGATACCGGGAGTGATGCTCACCACGGTGTCGCTGCGCGCCGGGGTGGATGTGCCGAAATACACATTACTGGTCTGCAGCACCGACAGCCCAACGGACGGCTGGACGAAATTGCCCCGCGCGGGTGCCGCAGCGGCGCTGGCCGTCGCTGCAGGCCCGGCCAGCGGGCCTGCAGCGGCTTCGGCCCCGGGCAAGGCAGGCAGCCCGACGCCGCCAGGCAGCGCGCTGTTCATGCCGGGAACGGTTTGCGCGGATGCCGCGTTGGCCAGCAGCAGGCACAAAGCCAGCGGGGTCAGGGCAAAAACTGCAGGACGGCGGGGGGGCTGCATGGCGGGCCTCGGGTAGGAGCAGGAGACGACAGTGTCAGAACATGCTTTGCGGGATGATGATGACGTCGCCGGGCTCGACCGGCACATTGGCCGACATCTGCCCGCGTTTGAGCAGATCGCCGAGCTTGATGCTGTACGTCTTGCCGTGACGTTCGAGCACGGCCGCGTTGCCGTCGGCAAACTCGGTCAGGCCGCCGGCGGCGATCATCACGTCGAGCAGGGTCATGTTTTCCCGGTAAGGAATCGCCGATGGCCGCACCGCCTGACCGACGATACGGATCTGCTGGCTGTACGGCCCCTGGAACCCGGTGACCACCACCGAGACGACCGGATCGCGCACATACTTGGACAGCCGGGCCTCGATTTCCTTGGCAATTTCTCCCGGCGTCTTGCCGGCGGCTTGTACATCCGGTGCCAGCGGCGTGGAAATCCTGCCGTCGGGACGCACCTGGATGGTCATCGACAGATCGGGGTTGTGCCAGACGCTGACGTTCAGCGTGTCTCCCGCGCCGACTTTGTAGTGGTAGGTTTGCAGGCTGATTTTGTCCGGTGCCGGCGGGTAATTGTTGGCGGCACAGGCACCGAGCGACAGCGCCGCTGCTGCCACGAGAACCAGACGCGACACACGGGGTTGGAAATTGCGGTTCGACATGCTCGACCTCTGTCTGGAAGAAAGGAAAACGACAGCCCCATTGTGGAAGACGCCAGGGGGTGGCACAAGCCCTCATTTGATTGGTTTTCCTTCCCCGATGGCTGTGAAATTTCTCACATCTCCGTGCAAATCGCGCGGAGCAAATCGCAAATCGCCGCGACCCGTCTTCCGTTCCCACCGAAACGCGGGGGTGAAAAAAAGCCCGGCAGGTGCCGGGCGTGTCGTCAATGGGCGCCCGAACGGGGGCGCCGATCCAACGGTTGGAAAAGCGTTTATTGCGGCAGACCGACGGTCGGGTTGCCGAGGTTGGTCCACTCGATCATCGAGCCGGCGTACAGCTTGGAGTTCTTGTTGCCGAGGATTTCGTGGGTGACGAACCAGGCGCCGGAAGCCAGGTGGCCGGTGTTGCAGTAGGTGATGGTCGGCGCGTCGGGCTGGATGTTGAACTCGGCGTAGATCTTCTTGTAGTCGTCCGCGCTCATGAATTCATGCGCCAGGCCCACCGGCTTGACGATGGCGTCGGTCGGGAACGAGCGCGCACCAGGCAGGTGGCCTGCGGTCTTGTTGACCGGTTTTTTCACGATGCCGAGGAATTGCGCCGTCGGCCGGGCGTCGATGAACTGATCCTTGCCACCCTGCAGTCCGGACTTGACCTGTTCCATGCTGGCGAGGATTTCCTTGTCTTCGGCGCCGGCAACCCAGTCACCCTTGGCCGGAGCAGGCTTGTCGCTCGTGGTCGGATAACCGGCTTGCAGCCAGGCGGCGACACCGCCGTTGAGGATGGCCAGCTTGTCGCGCGGTTCACCGAAGTAGCGCAGCTGGAAATACAGCCGCGTGGCCATGTCCATCGAATCGACGCTGTTGCCCTCGGGCACGATGACCAGCGGTTTGTCGGTCTTGTTCAGGCCGGCAGCGTCCATCGCCTTGGTGAAAAAGTCGGCAGTGGGCAACTGCGCCTTGATTTTCACGCCGTTGACCGTGCGGTCTTCACGGATTTTGCCGAAATCGACGAACACCGTGGTTCCGGGGATGTAACCGCCGACTTTGACCAGGTCTTTTTTGTTGGTTTTTTTGTCGACCTCGAATTTCGGCTCTTCGGTCAGGGTTTTCAGATCGTCACGGATGTCGACGAGCACGACCTCGTTTTTGTGCTCGTTCAGCCATTGCGGGGTGACCAGCGGCCCGGGCAGGGTGGCGGCGCCTGCGGCTTGTGATGCGGCAAGGGCGATGATGCTCATGCCGATGAGATGTTTCAGCTTCATGTTGGCTCCTCGTACAAGGTGGTGGAACTGCAGGTTGCACTGCGATTTCAGGGCGTGTACCCGCCCGGCTGGACGACGGGCGCTTGCACGCCCGGCGGGTTGACAGGCGCTCACGCGCCCGACTAATTGAAAGGCGCTCACGCGCCCAACTCCTCCAACGCAAGGACTTGCGTTGAAAAATCGATTCTGCATTGGCTCAGGATATGCGTGCGCCGGTCTTCGAACAAGCGGTTCCTTCCCCGATCCTGCAGCGCCTTGATGCGCGCGTCGCGCAGGTGGGTGACCAGTTCGATCTGCGGACGGAAAAATCCGAGCACGGCATCGAGCCACTGGCCGACCTTGTGCGGCCTGGCGTCCTTGAGCGTGGTCTGCCGCGCCAGGGTGCAGACACGCTCGGCGTCTTCCCAGCATTCGGCGGTGACCCACAAATTGGTGGTGAACACCCGCAGCGGCATGCCGTGCTGGTCGACGGACAGGCCGGCGATGTGGGTATAACGCCGATCCGGCGCGCAATCGCCACGCGGGTTGGGAGCGAAAACGTGAAAATGACCGTGCTCAGCCGGCATGCGCTGCCGGGCAGCGTGCGCGTGGTAGTAGAACAGGGCACCAGAGCGCGTTTTGGCGTCGCGCGGCGGGTAATGCTCCCATTCGATGAAGGCAGCAGGGCCGATGAGTTCGGCGATGACTGTTTTGCCGCGCTGCAGCATGGCCTGTGTTGCGGCGATGGCCTGCTGGCCGCAGGCGTACAGTTCGCTTCGCTCTTGCGGGGTCAATCGCCGCAGCAGCTCGACGGTGTGACGCCGTCCGCCGGGGGCATGACCAGACAACAGGGAAGAGGACTGGAACATAGGACAACATGACGCGGCACGACGGCCGCGTCATGCGTTCAGGTCAGCTTACTTGGACGGAGCGCAGGGGTTGCTGCCTTTGGACGGGGCGCAGGGATTGGCGCCTTTTTTCTCCATTTTCTTGTCCATTTTTTTCTCGGACTTTTTCGCCGGGGCGCAGGGGTTGCTCGGCGCGCAGGGGTTGCCGGCAGCTTGGGCGACGCTGGTGGCCGACAGCGCGGACAGCGCCTGCGGCATCGGTGCAACGACTGCAGCGGCCAGGGCCAGCGCGGGCAGGGCTTGCGACAGTTTGATACGGGCTTTAGCCATATGAACTCCTGATGTGGAATTGAGAATCGAAGGTGAAAAAAAAGGTGAAAAGGGAGGCAAAAAAACCTGCCACCTGTCTAACGCGCGACCCGCAGGCCGCGCTGACAGCATAAACGGTATGCGTTCAACTATTTTGCGCGGCCAGACCGGCGCTGCTCGCTTTCGGGCTGGACTGGCGTGATGTGCTCCGGTTTTTACGGGTGAGATAGCCGACGATGACGAGCACGGCGAACAAGGCCAGCCACACCACCCAGGCGGGCAGATGCAGCAGCTGCGGCAGGGTCAGGCCATCCGGGCCGACCTGCTGCCACACCCAGCCTTCGATCGAATGGAACACCGAGTTGAAGCCCAGCGTTCCCAGGCCGATGCCCAGCAGGAACAGCAGTCCGTCGAGCTTGCCGGAAAACAGCGCGACGATCGACGTGCCCGGGCAGTAGCCGCCGACGGCCATGCCCACACCGATGAGCACGCCGCCCAGTGAGCTGCCCCAGATCATCACCGAGGGGACGAACATGTCGCTGACCTGGATGATGCCCAGACCCTGCAGCAGATAGAGTCCGCCTGCGGCCACCAGGATGGCGGTGAACATGACCTTGAACACCGCCCAATCACGAAACCGCAGTTGTGCGGTCAGTTTGCAGCTGCTGCCAAAGCCGGCATTTTCCAGCACGTAGCCGAAAATCAGCCCGAGAATCACGCCCGATACCGGGCCGGTGTATCCGAGAGGGAAGCTCATTTCCAGAGTCCTTTCATCAGTTGGCCGAACACGGCGCCGGCAATGAAAAAGCCGATGAGAAACAAAAAGCCGGCAGCGGCGAACGTCGCCGAACCCGACAGCCCCATGCCGCTGGTGCAGCCCAGGGCGAAGCGTGCGCCAAAGCCAGCGGCGATGCCGCCGATCACGGCCAGAATCAGCCGCAGGGTGCGGCCGGCCTGCGTCGGGCCGTCGATCTGGAATTTGAACCGCCCGGCCAGGACGCTGCCGATCAGCCCGCCGATGGCCAGACCGACCACTTCCCAGACGATCCAGCGGTTGAGCCCGGCTTCATACAGGTTGTGCAGATAGGTATGCGGCGCGACGGTGTTCGGGTCGATCTTGCCGGCCACTGCAGCCGTGGCCAGGGTGGTGGCGCCGGTCACGCCGTAACCGTTGCCGGTGACGAGAAAGGTTGCCAGCAGTCCTAAACCCAGCAGAACCCCGGCAACGTAGGGGTTCCACAGTGGACGAGGGGTGTTGCTCATGTGTAGTCTTCCTCCAGAGGTGGTGCGGCAACAACGAGTGCGACCGCTGGTTGATCAACTGATCAACTTGTCTGAAATCAAGTATAGGAAAGATTTCTCCATGCTTCCGGGAGTATTAGGGTTTTTCCAGACTAGGACTAATACTGATGCCGCCGGGTTAATTTTGCGTTTTATCAAGCCATTTTTTGGCGCCTGTCAGGAATCCGCGGGAAACATGGGGCGGTGTAGATATGCTTGAATCCGCGTCTGCAGCAGGTGCCGTTGCCGCCAGCCTTCCGGGCGGCGGCCGGGGAAGAACAGAGGTGACCGGCTGCAGGAGATTGCGCCGGCGTCGGTTGAAACACCCAGCGCAGACGCCGTCCAAAGGCCGCCCGACCCGTTTCGGGCATTGTTTGCACATCAGGAGACCAGGGTATGGCACACATCGTTGTGTTGGGCGCGGGCATTGGTGGCATGCCAGCCGCCTATGAGCTGCGGGAAGCGCTCGGCAAGGCGCACAAGGTCACGGTGATCAACACCGTGGATTATTTTCAGTTCGTCCCATCCAACCCGTGGGTGGCCGTAGGCTGGCGCAGCCGCGACGAGGTGATTTTTTCGATCAAGCCCTACCTGGAACGCAAGGGCATCGATTTCATCCCCAAGGCGGTGACCAAGATCGAGCCGGAGAGCAATACCCTGACGCTGCAGGACGGCTCGAAAGTCAATTACGACTTTCTGGTGATCACCACCGGGCCGAAGCTGGCGTTCGAGGAAGTTCCGGGTGCAGGCCCGCACGGCGGCTACACCCAGTCGATCTGCACCATCGATCACGCCGAGAAGTGCTATGCCGATTACGAGAAGCTGCTGGCCGATCCGGGGCCGGTGATCATCGGCGCCATGCCCGGGGCGAGCTGCTTCGGCCCGGCCTATGAATACACCATGGTGCTCGACACCGCGCTGCGCAAGAAAAAGCTGCGCTACAAAGTGCCCATCACCTTCGTCACCGCCGAACCCTATATCGGCCACCTCGGGCTCGATGGCGTGGGCGACTCCAAGGGCATCATGGAGCATGCCTTCCGCGACCATGACATCCGCTGGATCACCAATGCGAAGACGACCAAGGTCGAAAACGGCAAGATGTTCGTCGACGAGCTGGACATTCACGGCAACCTGGTCAAGCAGCACGAACTGCCGTTCAAGCATGCGATGATGCTGCCGGCGTTCAAGGGGGTGGACGCGGTGGCCGCGGTGGAGGGCCTGTGCAATCCGCGCGGTTTTGTCATCGTCGACCAGAACCAGCGCAGCCCGAAGTACAAAAACATCTACTCTGCCGGGGTGTGTATCGCCATCCCGCCCGTCGGCCCGACCCCGGTGCCCTGCGGCGTGCCCAAGACCGGGTACATGATCGAGTCGATGGTCACGGCCATCGTGCACAACATCGAGGAAGAACTGGCCGGCAAGCAGCCGACCCATCGCGGCACCTGGCAGGCGATCTGCCTGGCCGACTTCGGCAACACCGGCGCGGCTTTCGTCGCCATTCCGCAGATCCCGCCGCGCAACGTCAACTGGTTCGGCGAGGGCAAGTGGGTGCACCTGGCGAAAATCGCCTTTGAAAAATATTTCATCCGCAAGATGAAGAAAGGCAATTCGGAGCCGATCTACGAAAAATACGTCATGAAGCTCATCGGTCTGGAGCGCCTGCTGCACCCAGAGCGCAAAGACTGACCGTCCGGCTCGTGCCGCAGCCCGCAGCCTTCCGGTTTGCGGGCTTTTTTTGTGCCCGGCTTGGGGCGCGTTTGGCCGCCGCGGTGGGGGCGCGGCACGACGCGCGGCGATTCGCTACGCTGTCGAGCCTGACGGGTTTCACAGGGGGCAGGGCCGGCAAGGCTCGAGGCAAGACCATGCTGTTGTCGATCGTGGTGTTTTTACTCGCCGGGGCGTCTGCCGGGTTTCTTGGCGGGCTGCTGGGCATCGGTGGCGGGTTGTTGCTGGTCGCCGCGCTGAGCTTTGCCCTGCCGGCGCTGGGCATTCCGGCCGACGAGGTCATCCACGTGGCGGTCGCCACGTCGATGGCCAGCATCGTGCTGACCTTCGTGTCCTCGGCCACGGCGCACATCCGCCGCGGCGGGGTGCTCTGGCCGAGCTGGCGCTGGCTGGCGCCGGGGATGGTGATCGGCGGCTTTCTCGGTGCGCATGTGGCACAAATGCTCAGCGCCCAGGCGTTGCGTTATGTGATCGCGGCGTTTTGCGCGCTCATGGCGGTACAGATGGCCAAAGGCAAGGGCCGCGCCGCGGCGCAGGCCGAAGACCGTGTGCCGCGCTCGGCCTGGCTGCTGCCGGCGGGGGTGGGGATTGGCGCCGTGTCGTCGGTCGTCGGCATCGGCGGCGGATCGATGACCGTGCCGCTGCTCGTCGCGCTTGGGGTCAAACCGGTCAAAGCCGTGGCGACGAGTACGGTCTGCGGGCTGGCGATCGCCGTATCGAGCGCGCTGAGTTACATGCTGTCGGTGCACGCCCCGGCCCAGCCGCTGCCGCCTGGCGCGCTGGGGTATGTGTACCTGCCTGCTGCGGCGGTCACGGCTGTGGCCTCGATGGCCTTGGCGCCGTATGGCGTGCAGGTGGCTCACCGCATTTCCGGCACGTCACTCAAGCGGGTGTTCGCCGCGTTTCTCGTCGTCGTCGGCGTGCTCATCGCCACCGGGGGATGAAAGGCGCGGTGCGCTGTTACACTTGCTGCGCGCAATATTGCCGCTTGCCGTGTGGTTTTTCGTCAAAATATCACGTCGTTGAAAGGATCGAACGATGTCTGCCTCCCGCTTCCTTCGTCAGTTTGCCGTGGCCGCGATGGGTGCGAGCCTGATCGTGGCAGCCCCTGCAGCACGCGCCGAGTTGATCGGCACGCAAGACCTCACGACGCAATCCGCGCCGGAAAACGCCGCGACCCTGGCCAGAGACCGGCAGACGCTCGACGCCTTCATGGCCCGTGCCGACGTGCGCGCCAAGCTCGAACAAATGGGGCTGAGCCAGGAGGTGACGCAGCAGCGTCTGGCTGCGTTGAGCAACGCCGAGGTGGCGGAATTGGCGGGCAAGATCAACAGCCTGCCGGCGGCAGGCTATCTCGGCTTTCAGGACATGGTGATCATTCTGCTGGTCGCCATCCTGGTGGTTCTGGCGCTGTGAGCGTGGCGCAATGGCGTTGAGCCGCGCGCCGCGGGCGTGGTGCTCGATTGCGCTGTGCAGCGTCCTGCTCGGTGGCTGCGCCGCCTTGCCGCCGGGGGTGGCGCCGTCGCCGCCGCAATTCCAGCATGGACGATTGCTGCAGCGGCCGGCGCATCTGCCGGATGCGGCGCATGTGGCAGGAGTGCCGTTTTTCCCGGACGACAGCCAGTTCTGCGGCCCGGCCTCGCTGGCGTCGGTGCTGCAGTTCAGCGGGGTCCACACGGACCCGCAGGCATTGACCGCGCAGGTCTTCACTCCGGCGCTCGGCGGTAGTCTGCAATTCGATTTGCTTGGCGCGACCCGCCGCGCCGGGCGCATCGCCGTCGTACTGCCGCCGCAGCTCGGTGTGCTGTTCGCCCAGGTGGCTGCGGGCTACCCCGCCGTGGTGCTGCAAAAAACCGGACTGGGGCCGCGTGACTGGCATTACGCCGTGCTCACCGGCTACGACCTGCGCGCCGACAGCGTGACCCTGCATTCGAGCACGGCGCGCGATCTGCAGCTGTCGATCGGGCAGTTCGACCGCTCCTGGGCAGCGGGCGGCAGGTGGGCGTTCGTCGCGCTGCAACCGGGGCAATTCCCTGCGGAGGTCGGTGAGCAGACGTACCTGCAGGCCGTGGCGCCGCTCGAAGGCGTCGCGCCGCAGGCGGCGCAGGCTGCTTATGCCGCGGCGCTGCAGCGCTGGCCAGACGCCTGGGTGGCGATGATGGGGCTGGGCAATTTGGCCTACGCACGCCAGGACTACGCGCGTGCCGCGGTGCATTTTGCCCAGGCGGCCCGGGCGAACCCGCGAGACGGCGACCCGATGAACAATCTGGCGCAGGCATTGCTGGCTGCCGGCGACTGGAAGGCGGCGCAGGGCGCCATCGACGTCGCGCTGCGCATCGGCCAGCCGCACCCGGAGGTGTACCGCCGCACGGCCGCGGCCATCGCCCAGGCGCGCGACGCCGCGCTAGCCGCGCCGCAGCGCTGAAGCCGTCAGGCGGTGCGAATGCATCGGGCGCGGCCGGGCAGGCTGGCCTGCGGGGCGCGAACGAGTGTGGCGGGTCCATTCACACCTTCTCGCCCCGCTGCCGGGCAGCGATCAGTCCGCCTTCGTCATTTTTTGCGGCGACGTTCCCAGGCTGGCGTAATAGCGCGCGATCAGCACGGTGTCGGCGTCACCCAGGCGCTGGCTGAACTGGCTCATGCCTTTGTACACGTCGTTGTGGCGCGCGCCGCTGTGGTACAGCCGCATGGTGCGGATGAAGTAATCCGTCGTCTGCCCGGCAATCGCCGGGGTGCTGCCTTTGCCCTCGCCGTGCAGGCCATGGCAGGAGGCGCACGCGGTGATCAGCCGGCTGGGGTCTCCTTTGCGCACCAGCCGCGCGACGCGTTGCAGTTCGGCGGCGTTCAGCAGCGCGGCCAGCGCAACCTGGGCCTGTGGCGCCACCGGTTTGGGCAGGCTGGCGTAGTAGGCGGAGACGTCGGCGATCTGCTGCGGGGTCATCATGCGGGCGATGCTGGTCATCAGCCGGGCACGCGGGTCCTCGTCGCGCAGCCCGCTGCGGTAATCGAGCAGCATCTTGGCGGTGTAGTCCGCGCGCTGGCCGGCCACGCTGGGCCAGTTCAGCGTGCTGGCGTTGCCCGCAGTGCCGTGGCAGGAGGCGCACATCATGCCGTCGTGCACCTTCTGACCCGCGGCGGCGTTGCCCTTGGGCAGATCCCTCAGCGCGGTCTGCAGGGTCACGGGCGTCCAGGGTTGGGCCGTGGGTTGCGCGGATTCGCTGGCGCGCGCGGCGCCGGCGGTGATCAGGGCCGCGGCGACGGGGAGCACGCGGCGGGCGACAAAAAAGGCGGCTGGCTTCATGCGAAGATGTCCTGGGTGAAGGCCTGGATCCACGCCTGCTGATAGACGGCGGACAGGCGGATTTGCGCCGGCGTGGCGTCGAACGGCAGGTAGCGTGCCTTGTTGACGCGGCCGATCTTGCCGTCCTCCTTGATCCTGAACACGTCGGCGACGAACAGGCCGTAGTCCTTGCCCGCCAGGGCATAGCAGGTGTTTTCCCACACCGGGGTGCCGGAGTCGCGCCCGGCGAGCTGGTCGGTGATGACGCGCGCCACCCACTTGGCCTGGGTGTTGGCGGAAAAACCGCTCTTGGGCATGGCGTCGGCGATGCTGGCGTCGCCGATGACGTGCACGTCCTTGTGCAGCGTGGACTCGAAGGTGGTGCGGTGCACCGGGCAGAAGCCGCTGTCGTTGGTCAGGCCGAAGTCGACGGCGATCTGCCCGGCGACCATCGCCGGGATGACGTTGATGACGTCGGCCTTGATCGGGCCGCCTGCGGTGTGCAGGGTCATGGTCTTGGCGTCCAGGCGCTGCGGCGTGCCGCCGGCCTTGGCCGGCAGCCATTCCAGCGCGCAGGGCTTGCCCGGCGGCAGCAGTTCGGCCTTGATCTTGCTGCGGTATTCGGCCGGCGGCTGGTAGCCGTAGAGCCGGTTCCAGCCGAGCATGGCGGTTTCGTCGGTGACGAAGCTGTCCTTGGGGTCGGCGATGAGGACTTTGGCCCGCGGGTTGTGCTTGGCGAACCACTCGGTCATCAGCGCCGCGCGCTCGTAGGGGCCGGGCGGACAGCGGTAGGGGTTGGGCGGGGCGGCGAGCACGAACACGCCGCCGTCGCGCATGTTTTGCAACTGCCTGGCCAGCAGCGCGGTCTGCGCGCCGGGAATCCAGGCGCTGGGCACCTGCGTCTCGGCGAGCTGCTCACTGTAGCCGGGCAGGCTGTCGTAGCGCAGCTTGATGCCGGGGGCGACGATGAGCTTGTCGTAGCCCAGCACCTGGCCGCTGGCGGTGGTCACGGTTTTGGCCACCGGGTCGAGGCTTTTGGCGGCGTCGAATACGAAGGCCACGCCGTACTTGTCGCGCAGCGTGTCGTAGCGCACTTCCAGCGCCTGCATGGTGGTGTGCTGGTTGAGCACTTCGCTCGAACCATAGGGACGGATGTACACCGGGTTTTTTTCGATCACCGTGACCTGCAGCCGGGGATCGGCCATCTTCAGGTATTTGGCGGCGGTGGCCCCGCCCACACCGCCACCGACGATGACGATGCGCGCCGTGGCCTGACCGGCACGGACGATGGCGGGACAGGCCGCCATGCCGAGGGACGCGGCACCGGCGAGCAGGAATTGACGACGGGTAGTCATGGAGCGCTCCTCATTCGGGTTTGACGGCGGCAAAGTAGGCTGCCATGGCGTCGATCTCGCCATCGCTGAAGCCTTCGGCGACGTGACGCATCAGCGTGGCCGGGCGCTTGCCGCTGCGGAAGTCGCGCATGGCCTGGACGAACTGTGCTTTGGGCATGCCGGCCAGAGCCATGAAGGCCGCGGCCTTCAGCCGCCCTTCGGTGCCGTGGCAGCCGGCGCAGGTCTGGGCGATGGCGGCACCGCTGGGTGGCGCCTTGGGGCCGGGCGGCAGGGCAGCCGGGGTCGCCGCCGGGGAAGGCGGTGTCGTTGCCGCGGGCGCGGCGAAGACGGGGGCATTGGCGCCCAGCAGGCCGATGGCGAACACCAGTCCGACCAGGGCCAGGGTGAGATGTGGAAGTCGCATAAATCTCCTCAGCGTGCCCAGACGATGAATCCGACGACGAAAAACTGCACCAACCACAGGCCGATCAGCCACAGCGCGGCCGTGCCGATCCGGTCGATCGCCGGCGAGGGGGTGTAGACCTGGCCCTGCGGCGTGTGCCCGACCTTCCAGGCGATGGACAGGAAGTAAGCCAGCGTCGTGCCGCCGATCAGGGCAAAGGTGGTGAAAAACAGCACATTGCTGTACCAGTCGATGTGCAGCGGGTAGGTGAACACGTCATAGCCATGCACTCCCTTGAGCACGCTCCAGCGCAGCACTTCGCGCAGCGCGGCCACGGCGATGAGCGCGACGGCACCGAGGGCGAACGGGGCATAGCCCAGCGAGGTCTGCAACAGGCGCTGGCCCAGCAGCGCGGGCAGGGCGACGGTGAGCAGCAGCAGGGCGACGGCCAGCAGCACCACCGGCGAGGTGGAAAAGCCGCTGAGGCCCGCAGGCAGGCTGGCCATCCAGGCGCCGAGGAACACCAGCGCGACGATGCCGCCGAAGTTGAGCAGCCTTGCCGCCAGGGTGCCGACCCATTGCAGGTAGGCAGCATCCGCCTGCCGACCAGCGGCGAGGTAGCGGCGGTAGGCATAAAGCCAGGCGCCTGTGACCGGCGCGGCCAGCGCAATGAAAAAGCCAAAGCGCCAGACGTTGTAGTCGTGCAGCGAGTGGCCGCGCGGATCGATCACCCCGCCAGGGGCATACCACTGCATCCACTTGTCCGGGCTGAGCATCTGGTTGGTGAGCACGTGCATGATGAAGCCCACGAGCAGAAACAGCGCGAGAGACGCCAGTAGCGACCAGCCCGAACGCACCGGGTGCCGTGCATCGGCCAGATCGTGGTTGCGGCCGTAGAAAAAATACAGCGCCATGTAGCCGGCGATGAGCAGCACGATGAAGGCGACGACCCACCACGCCGACAGCACGTTGGACGTGTACCAGAACGGGTCGTAAGTCACTTGCACGAACAGCAGCGGCGCGACCCCCAGGACGACGGCGACCGAGACGGCGATCTTGGCCGTCGTGGTCATGGCCGCAGCCAGCCGCCGGCGCATCGCGTCACGGCTGAAGGCGTTGACCAGGGCCAGCGCCGTGCCGCCGAGCATGACGTGCACGGCAGCGATGTGCAAGGCGAAGGTGAGCACGCCGAGCACGAGGAAAACGATGGGGTGCGACGGCACGCCTGCGGCGTCGCGCAGGGCGTAAAGCATGGCTGAATTCATCTCAGCGAACCTCCTGGAACGACAGGGTGGGAGACGCGGCCGGGCGGGCCTGGGCCAGCGCCGCCTTGTGCTGGATATGGGCGAGCGCGGCTTGCGGCTGCTTCAGGTTGACGATGAACACGGCCAGCGCCTCGGCCTCCTCGGGTTTGAGCGGAATCATCGGCATGTACAGCGTGGCCCCGGTCGACAGCGCGCCGCGCAAATACGCCTCGACCTCGGTGACGCTGGTGGTGGCGCCGAAGTAGTTTTGCAGCGGGCGCATGCCGGTGCTGCTCAGCGAGTGGCAGTTCGAACAGGTGGTCAGTGCCAGCGACTCACCCACCTTGAGCATGTTGTCCGGTGTGACCACGCGCAGGTTGTCCGGCAGGAACACCTGGGTCTTGAGAAAGCCGTGCGCCTCCAGCCGCGGGATTTCGCTTTTGATGCCCATGCCGGGTACGTCGCGGCCGATGACCTGGTTGGAATAGACGTACTGCCCGGCCACCCAGGGCTTGCGGATGGACTCGCGCGCCACCTCCTCGGGCCACAGCCCGAACAGCAGAATGCTCACCGTCGCCAGCGACGCCCCCCACACCACCAGCGTGCGCGAGGAGATGAGAGTCATGACGAAGTAGGCCAAGATGCCCAGCAGCACGGTGAGAATCGCCGGCTGGAAATAGCCCGGCAGGCGGTTGTCCATCACCAGATGCGCGGTTTCCGGCAGGGTGCGGATGTACCACTGGAACAGCGCGGCGCCGACCAGCGAGGAGACGATGCCCAGCCACGCCAGCTTGCGGCTGATTTCGCGCTTGAACGCCGGGTCGGTGATGCGCGCGGCGACGATGCCGCCGACCACCGCCGTCATGGTGAACATGAACGCCGTGCGCATGGCCAGCTGCGCGAAGGTGTTGGCGCCGTAAAAACCGTTGAGGTAGCCGCCTTCGGTGAACCAGACCTCCTTGCCCGGCACCAGCATGAACGACAGAATGCCCAGGATGATGAGCATGGTGGTGTACGAGGCCATGCCGAAAATCACCGCGATGCGCATATGGGTGCGCTGATCGACGCGGCCGGCTAGATAGACCACGAGGTAGACGCCGACGACCTCGATGACGAAGAACACCCATTCGGTCGCCCACTTCCACACAAAACTGTGAATCAGCGCGGAGATGCCGCGCGGGCTGGCCACCGTGGTGGTGAACCAGATGCCCGGGCCGGTGATCGAGCCGATGACATACGAAAACACCAGCAGGAACATGCCGTACCTGCGGATGTAGTCCAGCAGTTGCGGCTGATTGCGGCGGTAGGCCAGCACCGCCAGATAGGCAAACAAAATGGCCGCGCCGACCGAAGTATGCGACGCCAGCACATGAATCGTGGCCATGATGCCCACGACCCAGCCACTGCCCACCCCCGGTTCGTACCAGGTGGGGTAAAGCCCGATCCAATCCATTTCGGCTCCTCGATCCGCAGCATGGGATGCTGCGTTGTTGCAATTAGCGACAAGTTGTTACGAAACGGAGTATCCGGAGCCGAAGTCAGTAGGGATTTGATGGTTCGCAAAGTGGCGCAGCAAACTTGCACGTTTCCTGATATGTGCGTGACTGCGGTCACATTTCGGAAAAAACAGCCCAGAAATCAGGGTTTACACCGATTGAGAAGGCGCCAGCGCCCCGCCGAGAGGCCTGGTCGCGGCGGGAAAGGGCAAAAAAGCGGTTTGATCCCGGACAAAACCATCCGGCAACCCGCGCGCGCCGCGGGAGGACGGCGCACGCGCAGCCCCGGGGCTTCAGCGCTGGCCGATGGCGGCGTTGGCGAACACCCCGCGGGCCGTGCGCGGCTCGCTGCGCCAGTATTGCGGCGGCACCTTGACCTGTGCGCCCAGTGCAGCCGAGGCGTGCCACGGCCAGCGCGGATTCCACAGCAGCGCACGCGCCAGCGCGACCAGATCGGCGTTGCCGTCGTCGATCACCGTCTGCGCCTGCTGCGGCTCGGTGATCAGGCCGACGGCGATGGTCGGCAGGCCGCACGATGCCTTGACCGCGCGCGCCAGCGGCACCTGATACCCGGGGCCGATGGGGATTTGCTGCCTGGGCGACAGGCCGCCGGAGGAGACGTCGATCCAGCTACAGCCGCGCGCTTTGAGCGCGTCGGCGAAAGCCAGAGTTTGTTCCAGGTCCCAGCCGCCGTCGACCCAGTCGGTGGCCGAGACACGCACACCCAGGGGAACGGCAGGGGGAAGCGCCGCGCGCACGGCGTCGAACACCTCCAGCGGAAAGCGCAGCCGTCCCTCCAGGCTGCCGCCGTAGGCATCATCGCGGCGGTTGGACAGCGGCGAGAGAAACTGATGCAGCAGGTAACCGTGGGCACAATGCAGTTCGACGGCCTGCAGGCCGAGCCCGGCGGCATGCCGTGCGGCCTGGGCGAACGCCGTGCGAATGCGCTCCAGGCCGGCGCGGTCCAGAGCCTGCGGCGCGGCCTCGTGTTCACCGTGCGGCACCGCCGATGGCGCCACGGGCGTCCATCCGCCCTGCGACGCGGTGAGGAGCTGGCCACCCTCCCACGGCCTTGCGCTCGACGCCTTGCGCCCGGCGTGGCCGAGCTGGATGCCGATGGGCATGTCGCTGAAGGTGCGGATGTCGTCGAGCACCGCGCGGAGCGCGGCGACGTTGTCGGCCGAGTACAGGCCGAGGCAGCCGGGGGTGATGCGACCGATGGCCTCGACGGCCGTGGCCTCGATGATCAACAGCCCGGCACCGCTTTGCGCCAGTTGGCCCAGGTGCACGCGGTGCCAAGCGGTGGCACAGCCATCGACTGCGCTGTATTGGCACATCGGGCTGACGACGATGCGGTTGCGCAGCACCAGGCTGCCCAGAGAGAAAGGCGAAAACAGCGAAGAGGGCATGATGCGGCTGGAAGGTGTTGAAAACCGTCATTTTCACGCGTCACACGCCGGCGCGCAGACGGCGTCTGCGGCTTACGCTGCAGAGGGCGGCAGGGAGTGAATCTGCGCGTGGTGCAGACCGCACAGATCGGCCATGCGGCGCAGTACGTCGACGTCGCCGTTGGTGTAGAGCAGCGGAGGCTGGGTGTGGGCCGGCACGGCGTGCGTCCACAAACGCGCGGCCTGGCGGGCGACAGGCTCTGCGGTGTCGAGCAGATGCACGTGCGCGCCCAGCTCGGCCTGGATGTGCTGCGCGACCAGCGGGTAGTGCGTGCAGCCGAGCACCACCGTGTCGCACCCGGCGGCGCGCAGCGGAGCACAGACCGTGGCGAGCAGCTGGCGCAGCGCCGGATCGTCGAGTTCACCGCGTTCGATCGCTGCGGCCAGTCCGGGGCAGGGCTGGAGCACGGGCGTGATCCCGCCGGCGTGGGTTTGCAGCAGCGCGCGAAATTTGGCGCTGCGCAGGGTCGCCGGCGTGGCCATCACGCCGACGCGCTGGTTGCGGCTGCGTGCCAGTGCGGGCTTGACCCCCGGCTCGATGCCGACGAACGGCAGGTCGAACTCGGCGCGTAGCGTGGCGATGGCCGCCGCCGTGGCGGTGTTGCAGGCGACGACGATCAGCCTCGCCCCCTGGTCGCGCAAAAACCGGGTGATGTGCCGCGCGCGGTCGAGGATGAAGGCGTCGCTGCGGTCGCCGTAGGGGGCGTGCGCCGAATCGGCAACATAGATCAGCGGTACCCCGGGCAGTTGCGCATGCAGCGCGCGCAGCACGGTGAGCCCGCCGACGCCGGAGTCAAACACACCGATGGACGCGACAGCGCTCATGCGGGCCGGTCCGGCGCACCGTTCCCGCCCTGGGCGCAGGCCGGGCACAGGCAGGCGACACCGCGGCACGGTGCGGGGATTTGTGCCAGCGTCTGCGCGGAGATGGTCAGCGCGCTGCACCAGCAGTCGGCTGTGCCCGGACTTGCAGCGACGCGGGGGCAGCCGTTGGCCCGCCCGCATAGCGGACAACACGCCGGGTCGCAGGGCAGAACCGGCATCGGCTGCTCAGACCGCCGCCACCGGCACGCCGGCGATGCGCGCGCGCCACTGCGCCGGGCCGGTCTGGTGCACCGAAGTACCGCGGGCGTCGACCGCCACGGTCACCGGCATGTCCTGCACGGTGAAGGCGTAGATCGCCTCCATGCCCAGATCCTCGAACGCGACCACGCGCGCGGCCTTGATCGCCTTGGCCACCAGGTAGGCGGCGCCGCCGACGGCCATGAGGTAGGCGCTGCGGTGTTTGCGGATGGCCTCGATGGCCTGCGGGCCGCGCTCGGCTTTGCCGATCATCGCAATCAGCCCGGTTTGCGCCAGCATCATCTCGGTGAACTTGTCCATGCGCGTCGCGGTGGTCGGGCCGGCCGGGCCGACGACTTCGTCGCGCACCGGATCGACCGGGCCGACGTAATAAATCACCCGGTTGCGGAAGTCCACCGGCAGCTTTTCGCCGCGCGCCAGCAGGTCGGCGATGCGCTTGTGCGCGGCATCACGCCCGGTGAGCAGCTCGCCCGACAGCAGCAGCGTCTCGCCCGGCTGCCAGCTCGCCACCTCCTCGCGGGTGAGGGTGTCGAGGTTGACGCGGCGGCTTTTGGCGTAGTCGGGTTGCCAGTTGACGTCGGGCCAGAGGTCGAGCGACGGCGGGTCGAGGTAGACCGGGCCGCTGCCGTCGAGCACGACATGCGCATGGCGGGTGGCGGCGCAGTTGGGAATCAGCGCCACCGGCTTGCTCGCGGCGTGGCAGGGGGCGGTCTTGATCTTGACGTCCAGCACCGTGGTCAGCCCGCCTAGCCCCTGCGCGCCGATGCCCAGCGCGTTGATTTTTTGGTACAGCGCGATGCGCATGTCTTCGAGCTTGTTCTGCGGCCCGCGGGCGAGCAGCTCGCTCATGTCGATCGGCTCCATCAGCGCTTCCTTGGCCAGCAGCATGGCCTTTTCCGCGGTGCCGCCGACGCCGATGCCCAGCATGCCCGGCGGGCACCAGCCCGCGCCCATCGTCGGCACGGTCTGCAGCACCCAGTCCTCGATCGAGTCGCTCGGGTTCATCATGATGAACTTGCTTTTGTTCTCGCTGCCGCCGCCCTTTGCAGCGACGGTGAACGCCAGCTTGTCGCCCGGCACCAGGCGAATGCTCACCACCGCCGGGGTGTTGTCGCCGGTGTTTTTGCGGGCGAAGATCGGGTCGTCGAGCACCGAGGCGCGCAGCGGGTTGTCCGGGTGGGTGTAGGCGTCGTGTACCCCGGCGTTGATCACCGCCTCCAGTCCGTCGTCGAAGCCTTCGAGCCGCACGTCGACTCCCAGATCGACGAACACGTTGACGATGCCCGTGTCCTGGCAGATCGGGCGGTGGCCGATGGCGCACATCCGGCTGTTGGTGAGGATCTGGGCGATGGCGTCCTTGGCCGCAGGCGCCTGCTCGCGCGCGTAGGCGCGCGCCAGGTGGGCGATGTAGTCGGCCGGGTGGTAGTAGCTGATGTATTGCAGCGCTGCGGCGATGCTTTCGCGCAGGTCGGCGGCGCGGATGGTGGTGGTCATGGTCGGTGTGAACGGAGTTGTTGTGGTTTGAAAAAAGCGGCCCGGGCGCCGGGCCGCGGGGTCAGGCGGACTCAGTGCTCGGGCACGTTGTCCTGCGCGTGGCCGATCTGCATGGTGCGGGTCATCACCCGGTCGGTGTAGGCAATCGCCAGCGCCGACAGCAGGAACACCACGTGGATGCTGGTCTGCGCCACCAGCGCCTTGACGCTGTAGGCATCGGCGTTGATGAAGGTGCGCAGCAGGTGGATGGAGGAAATGCCGATGATGGCCATTGCCAGCTTGACCTTGAGCACGGAGGCGTTGACGTGCGACAGCCATTCCGGCTGATCGGGATGGCCTTCGAGGTACATGCGCGACACGAAGGTTTCGTAGCCGCCGACGATGACCATGATCAGCAGGTTGGCGATCATCACCACGTCGATGAGGCTGAGCACCACCAGCATGATCGTGGTCTCGGTGAGCTTGGGCGGGCTGGCGTGCGCCGCCGTCGCGGCGGCTGCCGCCGCGCCTTCGGGCGGCAGCGGGTTGCGCACCGCCACGGCTTCGAGCAGATGCGCCAGCGCGGTCTGGTTGCCGGCGGCGGCGCCGACCAGGTCGATCAGCTCGACCCAGAAGTGGTAGACGTAAACGCCCAGCGCCAGAATCAGCCCAATGTATAGCGGCAACTGCAACCAGCGGCTGAGGAACAGCAACCGGGGGATATACGGGATGTGCGGCAGATCGGGCGGTCGCGTCATGGGAAGTTTCGGGGCGTTGACAGGGGACGGGGCCGGCTGGCCTGACCAAAAGATTTTAGAGGCGTGGCGGCACGACAGACTCTGGCCCTGCCGTGCTCTGTCGCGTCAGCGCTGCGTAAGGGCGCAAAATTCACATAGCGCTGTTTTTTGCGCCCCTTTTTTGCGGCTACATTCCAGAACCAAGGAGACTGTCATGAGCGACACCCCGGCACAAGCACACGAACGCAAGGTGTATTACCCCGGAGCGCAGACCGTGCAATCCGCGCGGATATCCGGCATGGATGCCTACCGCGCGCTTTGCGCCGAGGCGCAGGCGGACTACACCGGATTCTGGGCGCGGCTGGCGCGCGAGCACCTGCACTGGCAACAACCCTTCACCCACGTGCTCGACGACAGCCATCCCCCGTTTTTCAAATGGTTCGACGACGGCAGGCTCAACGTCTCGTACAACTGCCTGGACGTGCATGTGCAGGCCGGGCAGGGGGGTAAAACGGCGCTGGTGTTCGAAGCCGACGACGGCACCGTCACCCGCGTCAGCTACCAGGAATTGCTCGACAAAGTCTCCCGCTTTGCCAACGCGCTCAAAGCGCTGGGGGTGAAAAAGGGCGACCGCGTGGTCATCTACATGCCCATGTCGGTCGAAGGCGTGGTGGCCATGCAGGCCTGCGCGCGCATCGGCGCGACGCACTCGGTGGTGTTCGGCGGGTTTTCCGCGCAGTCGCTGCACGACCGTGTGCAGGACGCCGGCGCAGTGGTCGTCATCACCGCCGACGAGCAGCGCCGTGGCGGCAAGTCCCTGCCGCTGAAAACCATCGTCGACGAGGCGCTGAACATGGGCGGCTGTGAAACGGTGCGTCACGTCGTGGTCTATCGCCGCACCGGGGCAGACTGCGCATTCCAGCCAGGGCGCGACCTGTGGATGCACGAACTTTCCGCGGCGCAAACGGCCGACTGCCCGCCGGAGTGGGTCGAAGCCGAGCACCCGCTATTCCTGCTCTACACCTCCGGTTCGACGGGCAAACCCAAGGGCGTACAGCACTCCAGCGCCGGCTATCTGCTGTGGGCCAAGCTCACCATGCTGTGGACCTTCGACATCCGGCCAGAAGACCTGTTCTGGTGCACCGCGGACATCGGCTGGGTCACCGGCCACACCTACATCACCTACGGCCCGCTGGCCTGCGGCGCGACCGAAGTGGTGTTCGAAGGCGTGCCCACCTATCCCGACGCCGGGCGCTTCTGGAAAATGATCGAGCAGCACAAGGTCAGCATTTTCTACACCGCGCCGACGGCCATCCGCTCGCTCATCAAGGCAGCGGAAACCAACCCCGCTGTTCATCCGCGCAACTACAAACTCGACAGCCTGCGCATCCTCGGTACCGTCGGTGAACCGATCAATCCGGCGGCGTGGGAGTGGTATTACGAAAACATCGGCGGCGGCCGCTGCCCTGTGGTCGACACCTGGTGGCAGACCGAAACCGGCGGCCACATGATCACCCCGCTGCCCGGGGCCACGCCGATGGTGCCCGGCTCCTGCACCCTGCCGCTGCCGGGGATCACCGCGGAAGTGGTCGACGAAACCGGGCACGACGTGCCGTGGGGCACCGGCGGCATCCTGGTGATCAAAAAACCCTGGCCGTCGATGATCCGCACCATCTGGGGCGATCCGGAACGGTTCAAAAAGAGCTACTACCCCGAAGAACTCGGCGGCTACTACCTCGCAGGCGACGGCGCAGTGCGCGACGCCACCGACGGCTACTTCACCATTACCGGTCGCATCGACGATGTGCTCAACGTCTCCGGGCACCGCATGGGGACGATGGAAATCGAGTCGGCTCTGGTGTCGCATCCGCTGGTGGCCGAGGCCGCCGTGGTCGGTCGGCCCGACGACATCACCGGCGAGGCGATCTGCGCCTTCGTCGTCCTCAAGCGCAGCCGGCCGGAGGGCGACGAAGCCAGGCAGATCGCCAACGAGTTGCGGCAACACGTCGGCGTCGAAATCGGCCCCATCGCCAAACCCAAAGACATCCGCTTCGGCGACAACCTGCCCAAAACCCGTTCCGGAAAAATCATGCGCCGCCTGCTGCGCTCGCTGGCCAAGGGCGAGGCCGTCACCCAGGACACCTCGACGCTGGAAAACCCGGCCATTCTGGAGCAACTCGGCAAGGCGAATTGATGGGGATTGCACGCAGACAGCGCAACGCGGAGCCGTTCAACCCGCTGCCAGCCAGGCTGCATGCGCGGCGCAACCAAGTGTCGGCTGCGCTGCGCTGAACTGTTATGATGCCTGTTTCCGGAGAGATGGATGAGTGGTTTAAGTCGCACGCCTGGAAAGCGTGTAAGGGTGAATAGCCCTTCGGGGGTTCGAATCCCCCTCTCTCCGCCAGAATTGATCCAAGGTAGTCCCAAAAAGCCCCGCGCAGCCTCTGTGACGGGGCTTTTTCATGGGGGAGAGCGTCCATAATCGTCCCGCGACATCCGGGGCGATATCACGCCAGCCAGCCGCCAATCGTGGTATCGTTCATGGCATCCAGAAGGGCGATACCATGAGTCTCACCGTGAAGGCTGTCGAGGCAGCCAAGCCGCAGGAGCGGCCCTACAAGCTCACCGACGGCGGCGGCCTGTACCTCTTTGTGGCGCCTACCGGGCTGAAGAGCTGGCGCGCCAACTATGCGCAGACCGGCAAACAGCGCACGCGGACCTATGGCCGCTACCCGAACATGTCTCTGGCGCAGGCCCGCGCGGCGCATGCGCAGGCCAAGAGCGCACCAATCGACGCAGAGGCTGCCACGCCCGCAGCGAAGGTCGCACCGACGTTCAAGGCGATCGCTGAGCAGTGGCTCAAGATCAAACTTCCCTCCCTCTCCAACGGCAAGCACCAGGGGCAGGTTGCCGGGACGCTGGAGCGCTTCGCGTACCCCGCGATTGGTTCGCTGCCGATCGACCAGATCCCGCGCACGAAGCTCGTGGAAGTCGTGCAGGCCGTGCAGAAGGGCGGCCGTGTGGAAACCGCGCACCGGGTGGCCGGGCGCATCGCCGCGGTGTTCGATTATGCTCAGGACGTGGGTTACATCGAGAGCCACGGTGCTGCCGGTCTGGTGCGGGTGCTGCAGCCGCGCAAGGTGAAAAAACCGATGGCCAGTATCCCGCCAGACGAGGCCGGTGCGCTGCTCGCGGCGATCGACGGCTATGAGGAACCGGTCACCCGCCTGGGATTGCAGTTGCTGGCATTGACCTTCGTGCGCGTCGGCGAGATGCGCGGCATGCGGTGGGCTGAGCTGCGCGAGGACGGCGCGGTCTGGGTGGTTCCTGAAGACCGCATGAAGGCGGGATTGCCGCACGTCGTGCCGCTGTCACAGCAGTCGCGCGCGGTGCTCGAACAACTCCGGGTGTTCACCGGTGATCGCGATCTGGTGCTGGATTCGCCCCTGCGCCCGGGTCATCCGCTTTCTGAGAACACCTTCCTGTTCGCGCTTTACCGACTGGGCTATCGCGGCCGGATGACGGTGCATGGATTCCGGGCGCTGGCGTCCACCGTGCTCAACGAGCAGTCTGGCTTTGCACACGATGTCATCGAGCGCCAGCTCGCGCACCGGGAGACGGACGCGGTTCGCGCGGCGTACAACCGGGCGCAGTATCTCGATCAGCGCAGGGAGCTGATGCAGTGGTGGGCGGATTGGTTGGATCGACAGCGCGAGCCAGCTTCACCAATCGCAAGTGCGTGAGGTCGCCGAGCTGCACGGGCTGCGGCAGCGTGTCGGCGCAGCTCATTTCAGACCCCCTCCATAACCGGCAAAGTCATGAGCAGCCGTTCGATCGCTTGCCATGGCGCAGGCGAGACGGAAAAACTGCACGACAACATCAGATTGGCGGGCAGTCCAAAGTCCTCCACCAGTCCGCCGTCGTGACTGTCACGCACCCGGCCATCCGCATCACGCCAGACCTTGCGCAGCACGGCGGATCGTTCTTGGGTGTTCCAGTGGTCACCGATCCAGGCGGCCACGGGCTTGCCGATAGCGGTGGCGAAAGCCGCCTCAAAGACAGACCCGCTATCCGGTTCCACACCCCGGAATGGGCTGAGATTCACCAGCACCCCGTCGCAATCGCGCAGCAGATGCAAGTTGTGCTGATAAATCTGCTCGGCCACCGAAAGCGGCCCTTCCGTATGCACTTCGAGGCCGTCGGTCGGAGCCACCGCTTCCAGCCCCGCATCTGCACAAGCCGCCCGCAGGTGCGCATAGCGCGCATCACGATCCTCAAAGAACAAGTCTGGCCCGGCCAGATAGACCCGTGGTTTTGTCATCGCCTCTTCCCTCCAAACATTCTTGCTGCCAGCCACAGGCCAGCGATCACCACAACCGCCAGCCCAGCCGTCTGCATGACCGTCAGATTCCGCGTGGCCTTGAAAATCACGTCGTAGACCAGCCCATGCACCAGAGAGATGACGGCCATGTGTCCGATGTCCAGGTGCATCACGTTTCCTCCACGGACTCACCGAGGGCCATCACAGCGCCCAGGCTCGACACCGCAGAAATGCAGACATCCCGATGCGGCAGGTGCCCCCAGCGCAAAGAGACCAGCGCAGCACGGGCGGGGTGCAACGCGACCGCGCTCTGTCCGGCGCTGCGCATGCTGTTCTGCGCCTGATCGAGGCAGCGGATCGCCGCCTCGATGTCAGCAGGAGAAGGCCGCAGGCCGATGCGCGCGAACGCGATCACCCGTTGGGGAAGTTCGAGCAAATCGTTGAGCACGGGAAATCCTCCTGTTCAATCACAGATGCTGGGAGCGCGTGGCCATGCGACGCCGTTTGATCTCCCATCCCAGCCGCTTGTAAACCGCCCACAACAGCCTCCCCAGCGACCAGAGGAGGGGAGACAAGACGATCAGTTTGACCCAGATCGGCGCCATCCAGAACAGGTGAAAGAGGGCGTAGAGAACAATCATCGCGATGATGAACGTCAGTCCGGCGTATTGCATCTGAGTGACCTCGATGGTTAGAACGCGCCCGGCTGGGTTTTCGCATTCATCATTCGCTTGTAGTAAGCGCTGGCGGCTATGTCGCACGCCGGGTCATAGGTTTTGGCCTGTTCTTTGACCATCGGGTTGAGGTAGCCGTTGTTTGTTTTGCACCATACGTTTTCGGCATCGTTTTCTTTTGGGTGCGCAATGAACCAGGCCTCATCGCGGCCGCTAAACGGGCTAGGGCCTGCGGCAGTCGAGGCCGCGGTGATTGGTGAGGACTTCCCACACCCCGCCAAGACCCCCGCGCACAGCAGCACAGCCAACAGCACAGATCGTTTCATCGAAAAACTCCTTCAAGTTGAGATCCAAGGACGGGCTTCGCAAGCCTCCCGAAGCCGCACAAATCGCTCCAGAAAGGCCTCGGCCCAATGGCGACAGTCGCCCCATCCGCCCGCCGTTTGTTGCGGGAATGGTTCGACCCCGTGGAGTATCGGCCACGGCCGGTTGATTTTCATGTCATAACGCAACAAATCCCGCCGTTCCGTCGCCAGCGCAACACGATCTGCATGTTTCACAAGGTCGTGCCAGTCATTCATCGAATTGCGCAATCCGAAAGCATCCAGTACGGCAGACTCCGCCTGGTGCTCCAGATCGTTCCAGGATGTGCCCAGCATCGCTTTGATTGGCGTCGGCACGTCGCCAACATAAGCTTCGTGCGCGTCATGCAGCAGCCCGCAGAGCAGGGCTTCTGGCGGTGCTTCCATCGCCTCCAGAATGCGCACGACCAACAGACTGTGCTGCGCGACCGAGTAATGCTCGGCGCTGTGTCCCCCGAAGCGGCAGATCAGCGATAGAGCATGCGCAATGTCCTCAATCCGCACGTCCTGCACCCGCAACGCTCCTGGCGCATAGTCGATGCCCGAACAGGTCAACATATGCGCCATGGCTGCTGCGGCCTCTTTGGGTCGGCTGTCTAGCCAGGCCGAGGCGTCGGCCAAGGCGTCTTCATAGGCGAAGAGGACGGCTTCATCTGCATTTTCTGTGGCGTACTCCGCCAGCGGAAACACCCCGCCGCCAACTTCCCGCTCGTCCTCCAGCAGCCGCAGCCGCCAGCCGCCGCCAAGGTCGGCAGGCCGAGGAACGATTTCATAGTGATAGCGCGTCACAGCCGCACCTCTGCTGTTGGGCTCACAATCACCGTCTGCTGCAGCGCACCCTGTGCGATGCGCTCGGCGCGCGTCAGCAACCCTTGCGCATAGCCGCGCCGGTAGGCTTCACGTCGCCACAAAGCAGCATCCGGCGCGCGCCCGGCGAACCCATCGCGCTCACCGACAAAAACGTAGTCCACAGGGAAGCGGTTGAACATCATGGCGCATCCCCGGCCTGCGCCGCATCCAGATCAGGCCATGCCAGCCCGGCGTCAACCGACGACGCCTGAGCGGTCGCAGGTTTTTCCATCTCCCGCTTGCTCAGCAACAGCAACTCATCGGCAACGACCTCGGTCGTGTACCTTTCCACCCCATCTTTATCGGCCCATTTGCGCGTGCGCAACTGACCCTCGACATAGGCCTGTGTGCCCTTGGAAAGAAAGTCCGCGGCAATCTCGGCAAGCCGTCCAAACAGCACGACCCGCGTCCATTCGGTTTCCTCACGGCGCTCGCCGCCCTTGTCTTTCCAGGTGCGGGACGTAGCAAGTGCGAGGGTGGCAACGGCCACTCCGTCCGCGGTATAGCGCACCTCGGGGTGGCGTCCGAGGTGGCCGATCAGTTGAACCTTGTTGAGAGAGGACATGCTTCACTTTTTCGCTGTGGCACCGCGTTGCGCGGCCGACAGATGAATTGAAGCATGCTTCATTACGTAACGCAAGCACTCTTAATGCTATGAAGGAAAACCGTTGGGTTGCTGTGCTGAAGTGACACATGACGAGCAGCGCGTCCGAGTGTCGGTAAGGGCGCTATCTGCACTTCTGCAGGGGATGGGCGGAGATGTCCACCAAGTCGTATCAGTCATCCCCCGTCATAGTTGGGACGTTGACGCCCGGGTTTCCCTGCGCTGTTGACGATTTCTTATGCGCCCTGGCGGAGGCGAGGTTGATCACTCCCCCGATGTTTTGGGGGATCGCTTCTGCGAAACCTCGTAGTTGGAAAGGGCGACTGCAACGGCTTCAAGGCATCGTGCGCGGCCTTTCGCGTCTGTTGCGCGCATCAGTTCCAGCACGCGCTCAGTGCTGGAGTCATAGCCTGGGAAGTCAAGGATGTTCGTGGTCACATCCTCTTTCGTTGGCGCAGGTCCCTCATTGCAGGCAAGCCACAAAGGAGAACACTGCATGATCGCGCATACCCGGGAGTGATTGACGGCATTCATCATTTTCGTCGTCCCACTTATGACCTGGCCGATCGCGCTTCCGGTAATTGACATGCCGGCCTTTCGCAGGGCGCGAGCGAAGTCCTCGTTCTCGACGTACCCACGCACCCACATCAAGTAGGCCAATCGCTGGCCGTAGGTGTCCGTCGGATGGTCGTTGCGCCCCATTGCGCGATTCTCGCTATTGTGGCGTGAAGAATGCTTGCAAATTAAATTGAAGCATGCTTCAATTTGGCATGCTTAAGACCGTCGCAATCAATCTTCTTGGCGGAACCCGCCGGGCCGCTGCGCGCGCAATAGGCATTTCGCCTTCCGCCGTGTCGCAGTGGCCAGATGAACTGCCACCGACCATCTCTGACCGCGTACTCGCTGCCCTCTACCGGCGTGAGCACTCTGAACTGACCGAGGGTGAGGGTGCGCCTTCCATCACCCAATCAGCGCCTGGCGCCGTGCAACCGCAAGAGGACGGCCATGAATGAGCCCCTGAAACTTCTCGTGACCGCCGAGGAAGCGGCCCGCATGCTCTCGATAGGCCGATCGACCTTTTGGCGCAACGTCAGCGCAGGGGTCTTTCCGCAGCCCGTGCGCATCGGCGGCCTCACGCGCTGGCGGGTCGCCGATCTGGTGCGCATGGTGGACGCCGGTGCGCAAGCCATGGCGGAGCAGGGGAGGGCAGCATGAACGTGCGCCCGCCTGCCTTGATTGTCTCCTCACCCCTACACGGGGTTTGCGCCCGCCCGCCGGTTGATCCTGGCCGGCGGGCATTTCATTTTTCGTGTCCCAATTTTTCGTAGGGGGAGAGCGCATCCATGCACATCTCATCACCCGCTGAATTGCCCGCACTAGACGGAGCTTGTCTTCGCCGCGACGAGGCCGATGCCGCGCCCCATTTGGCAGACCCGCTGACCCCGCCTGATTGCGATCTGCGCAGCAGTGGCATGGTCTTCATGCCGCTCGACGTCGGCAGGATGATGGACTCCGACCAGTTCGCGATGGCCACAGGCGAAGAGTTCAAGGCTGCCATGGCGCTGTACGCCAAGGCCTGGCTGCAAGTGCCTGCGGCCAGCCTGCCCAACGATGATCGTGTCCTCGCACACTTGGCCGGCGGCTATACGCAGCGCCGCTGGCGCAAAATCAAAGACGTTGCCTTGCGCGGCTGGCTCCTTTGCACCGATGGCCGCCTGTATCACCCGGTGATCGCGGAATTCGCCCACGACGCGTGGGAGAAGAGCAAGCACACCATCAGTGATGCCACCCCGACCCGGCGAGCCAGCAGTCCAGCAGAACGTGCACGCCGGTATCGCGAGCGGCAGCGACTCGCCAAGCTGGCCGGGTCAGCAGACGCGGAGAGTGCCGTCACGGCGCCCGTCACGCGTGACGTCGTCACGCCGACCGTCACGGAAACCGTCACGGCGAGCGTGACGCAAAACGTGACGCCCGTCACGCCTTCTTTTAAAAGTGAAACGAAAAAAGAAGGGGAAAACGTGACGGAGAGCGTGACGCGTCACGGCGCATCGAGCGTGACGGACGTCACACGTGAGGCCGTGACGGCGCCGCAGCGGCAGCTTCCCATCCTTCAAGCCATGCCTGCGGCTGCAGGCGCTCACGCGCCTTCGCCGCTCCCCCTCTCTCAGACAAAGGGCGCAACCCCTAGCCCGGCGCCGATGGAAGAAAAGGACAAACGCAAACACACAGTGCTGACCCCTGATGAAAAACACCTCGCCGAGCAACTCTGGCAGAGCTATGCGCAGGCCTTCCAGTCCCGTTACGACGCGCCGCCCCTGCGTGACGGCCGAGCGAACTACCAGCTCGCCAGCCTTACCCGCAGCCTCGGCCAGCAGGCCCCGGCTGTCGCCGTCCACTACCTGCAGAGCAACCACGACTGGTATGTCCGCAAGGGGCACGACCTCGGCACCCTGCTGGCCGACGCCAGCAAGGTGCGAGCCGACTGGATGGCCGCCAGTAAACGCGCCGCCCAGCTTGATGCCGTGCGAGCCCGCAACCACCAGCCGCCGCAGTCCGCCCCACCCAAGGAGACTCCACCCGCCCCAGAAACCATTCGAGCCCAGCTCGCCGCCCTTCAAGAGAAATTCACCCGTCGCGCCGCAAGCGCCTGACCCTTTTCAACACATCCACCCTGCAAGCGACCGTCATGACCTCCACGACAGCCCTTCCTTTGGACTTCGGCACCCCTGGCGCCGACCCGCAGCAACTGTGCTCCATTCCGCTTGATGCCCTCCGCATCGACAGCGATTTCCCGGTGCGCAAACACGATCCCGAAGCGTTGGACGCTCTGGCGAAGAGTCTGGAAATCGTCGGCCAGATCCAACCCATCGGCGTTCGCGCTGCAGGAAGGAACTGGACGCTGGTCTATGGCGAACGGCGCGTGCGCGCCGCACGCCTGCTGGGTAGGAGCACGCTGCTGGCCCGCATCTACTCCCCCATCGGCGCAGCGCCTGTGGTACTGCGTGCCACCGAGAACATGCACCGGCAGGAGTACAGCCTGGAAGATGCGGCTGACACGGTGCTGCGCCTGATCGAAGCCGGCATGACAGCGCCAAGCATCGCCAAGGCCCTTGCCCGGCGCGAGGCCTGGGTCAACAGCATGCTGTCCTTCTCCCGCAATCCCCTGGCGCGTGAACTGGCCAGCCTGGGGCGGTTGCAGTCGGTTTCTGCCTGGGAGTCCTTTGCAACGCTCGACCAGGCCGAGCAGCGCGTCGTGCTGGACTCTAGCGACACCATCACCGTGGCGCGTTGCGATGAAGCCCGCCAAGCGTCCCGACAAAAGGAAGCGCGCCGCCAACGGCTTCTGGCACCTGCCGCACCCGAAACGCCCCCCTCTGCGCCGCCCGCGGAGGGTGATGCGGAACAAACCTGCGCGCAGGCCTGCGCATCTGTTGAGCCGGACATCGGCTGGCGAAAAGAAAACCCGGCGACGCCGGACGATTCCATCACCGTCACCCTGCGGCACGGCCAAAAGCAAGCCCTGCAGCGCATCATGGCCGAAGACAACCGCGAGCTGGGTGAGATATTGCAGGAAGCAGTCGATGTCTATCTCACCCATCGGCAGGGAGCCGGCCATGAATGAAGAACAGAGAACGACTTCACAGGTCGCCGAGGCGCTCTTCACGCGTCTTCTCAATGAGAATGCGCAGATGTTTGCGGGCGTCAGCACCCTGAGCATGGACGATGTGCGGCAGAGTCTGTATCTCTTTTGTCTGGAACACGCCGCAGGCCTGGACGCCTTCAATCCCTTGCTGGGCACGTCCAAGAACTACATCATGGGCCGCATGTGGGGCCTGATCGAGCGTTGGCGGCCGATGTCCTCGCTTGATGAGATCGTGGACGGTGACCACGACAAACCTATCTGCCAGAGGCTTCCCGATACCCTGCAGGCGCCGGGGGTGGATGCCGCGCTCATCGCCGACGCGCAGCGTCTGGTCGAAGAGCAGATCAGGGACGATCTCGAACTTTCCAGCCGCAAATCCTTGTACGGCCTGCCGACCACTGTCGCCCTGGTCACCCATTGCAACCGGCCCGTCAGCGAAGTCGCTCGTTTGTATGGCAAGAACAGGGGGCGCTTGCGCCAGGCCGTACGTCAGCAACGCAGCGGCTTGGCGCAGGGCGGAGGTCTCGCGGGATAATGCGGTTTATGAAAACCGTTGGACGCCGCAACCCCTACCCGATCACCCTGCACGCCAGAGCCGGAGCGCTGGAGGAGTTCGGGCGTTTCAACGATACCTTTCACAGCATCGCCCACACACGCATCATCCTTCCCAAAGGAGTGTTCAGGCTGTCCCATGAGGAAGCCGACAGGCAGATGACCGAGGGCATTGCCCGCGGCATGGCCCTGCTGGCGGTGGAACGCGATGGTGGATGAAGACGAAGCACAATCGCAGACTCGGGCTGCGACACTCGACGATCTGCGAACTCTCATCGGCGCCCTACCTGCTGATAGGTGGCTGTTCAACGCTGCAGGGCAGACCTATGAGACGCTGCTGCCCTATGCCGAAGTCGTCATGCTCGGCGATCTGCCCGTGCACACCGTCAACCTTCAAGGGCTGCTGCTGACCAAACAGACTGTGCGTGAAAAGGATCAGATCGACCGCCGTGTTCTTGAACGAGCCATTGAAATCGCCGAGGTCGGAGCCATCACCCAAGATCGCCCCCGAGCAAGCCAGCCTACCCGCCACCGGAAAGATCACGGCAACGCGCGGTGAGTTACCACTTCGCGGCCAGCCCATCGCCCTTGGGCGCCAGCGGGCTTGCCTGCGGCGTCCAGGTGAAAACAGGCCGAACCGGCGGCAGCGCAGCGCCATCAGTGGCCCATGGCGCCACAAGTCCGCCTGGGATGGCTGGCACGACAACGCCAGCTTTCCCGAACACCTTCTCCCCATAAGCCATTCCCACAGGGCTGTGGAGCTGGCCGGTGTTGTACGCCGACAAGGTGGCGCGTAGATCGCCCGAGCGCATCCACCCCTCCATCAGAACCGTCTGCGCGGCGTGCAGATTCGCGCAGGGATCGAGAACTTGATCGATGCCCAGCCCCAGCCGGGGCAGGTTCCTACTGTTGATCTGCGCCAGTCCGATGTCCACCGAGTGGCCCTGGCCGATCAATTCCCTCGTCAACCGCGCGGCCTCGGCCACAGTCGTCGGTGCATAGCTTTTTCCGCTGGTGTTGTCATGCACGGCCAGCGGATTGCCGCCGCTTTCCTGCTGCACGATCGCTGCCAGAGTCACTGGCGCGATCTGGGGTGCGCATTGCTCCATCAAGACGATAGCGTTCATGGCAGCCTCCGGTCAGCGTTGCGATGCCAGATGTTGGCGGTTCACCCTGACTCTGCCGACGCAGGACAAACGCCTCATGACCCCATCCCGCGGAGTCTTCAGAGAACCCTCACCCCTTCCTGGAGACACGATATGCGCCTCATCATTGCCGAAAAACCCTCAGTCGCCCAAGCCATCGCCGGTGTCATCGGCGGGGCTAAGCGCGGCGACGGCTTCATTGACTGCGCGCAGGCCAAGACCCGCGTCACCTGGTGCTTCGGCCACCTGCTGGAGCAGGCCAAGCCCGAAGACTATGTTGCGGGCGGCAAGGTGCTGGCGTCGCATTTGCCGGTCATCCCCACGGCCTGGAAGCTGTCGCCACGCGATGGCGGCGCAGGCAAGCAGGTCAAGGTGATCCGTGATCTGCTCAAAGACGTCGACGAGGTGGTCAACGCAGGTGACGCCGACCGCGAAGGCCAACTGCTGGTCGATGAGGTCTTGCTGTTCCTGAACTGGAAGGGCAAGACCTTGCGTCTATGGCTGTCCAGCCTGGACGATGAAAGCGTGCAGCGCGCCCTGGCCACCATCAAAGACAATGACGCCATGCGCCCGCTCTATGAATCCGCCCTGGCGCGTCAGCGTGCCGACTGGCTCATGGGTATGAACTGCTCCATCGCCTTGAGCCGCAACCTGCAAGCCTGTGGCGTGCAGGGCGCATGGAGTGTGGGCCGGGTGCAGACCCCGACCCTGGCACTGCTGGTCGACCGCAAGCGCGAGATCGACCACTTCAGGCCCCGCGATCACTACCAGGTGGAAGCGACCCTGGATGGCGACACCCGTGCGCTGTGGCAGACACCAGAGGACTTGCTCATCGATGGCCTGCTTCTGGACAAGGCCGCGGCCGAGGCGGTCGCCAAGGCTGTGCAGGGTCAGAAGGCAGTGGTGGAAAAGTTCACCCGTAAGACCGGTGAGCGTGCCGCACCGCTGCCGTACACCCTCGGCGCCCTGCAGAAGGCGGCCAGCAGTCGCCTAGGCCTGTCCGCCAAGGACACACTGGCGGCGGCGCAGGAACTCTATGAGGCCAAGGTCGCCACCTACCCTCGCACTGACTGCCCCTACCTGCCAATGGAGATGCATGGTGCAGCGGCAGGCATTCTGAAAGCCATTGGCGGCGCGGACGTTGCGGGGATTGACCCTGAGCGCAAGCATGCGGCCTGGAACACCGGCAAGGTCGAGGCGCATCACGGCCTCATCCCGACTGGACAAAACCCGGATGCCGCCAGCCTGTCGGCCCATGCCAAACGCGTGTTCGATCTGATCCGCGAGTCTTACATCCGTCTGTTCATGCCGCCCGAGAAATTCGAGAGCCGGGAAGCGATCTTCGTCTTCCCGAGCGGCGAGCATTTCAGGGCTGCGGCGCGCATCGTGTTGGAGCCGGGCTGGACGAAGCTCGGCGCGCAGGACGAAGGGGAGGGCGAATCAGCCGAAGCGAACGGCAAGCTGCCGATGCTGGCCGAGGGGCAGGTGCTGCGCTGCTCGGCCGCACAGATCCTGTCCAAGCGCACCGCGCCGCCGAAGCCCTACACCGATGGCACGCTGATCGCCGCCATGACGGGCGTGCACAAGCTGGTCACCGACCCGAAGCTCAAGGCGCGACTGAAGGAGTCGTCAGGACTGGGCACCGAGGCGACGCGGGCGTCGATGATCGAGGTGCTAATCACGCGGGAGTATGCCGAGCGCCGCAAGAAGGAGATCCACCCGACCGACCGGGGTGTGCAGCTGATCGACATGCTGCGCAAGGTGGCGCCTGATCTGGCCGATCCAGGCACTACCGCATTGCAGGAGGATGCGCTGGCGGACATCGCGGCAGGGCGTGCAGCGCTGGCCGCGTTCATGCAGGCGCAAGTGGAAGCAACGCGGGAGTTTTCGCGGACGCTGCTGGAGGGTAAGCTGAACGAGGCGCAGCTGGTCCTGCATGCCTGCCCGGCCTGTGGCGGTGCACGCTGCGTGCAGCGCACCAGCAAGGCTGGGAGCGCGTACCACCGTTGTCTCGACTGCGAGGTGGCATTCCGGGATGATGGCGGCAAGCCGGGAATGCGGTTCGAGGACAGGCAGGCAGGTGGGGGCGGGCAGAGGACATCGGACGCTGGTGCCACCGGCCCGAAATGCCCGAGCTGCAAGAAGCCGACGTTCAAGAACGAAACCAAGACCGGCAAGGCGTACTACCGGTGCGGCGGATGCAAGGGGGCCTGGTGGCCCGACCGCAAGGATGAAAGCAACCTTGGTACGAAGTGGGAGAGCAAGGCTTGATTCGATGCGCAACATCCGGGCCGCGCCAATGACCCGCGCAATGGTGTCTACGCAACAGCGGCTGAATGGGTCATGGATCAGATCGCTCCCGAACTCTGGGTGTCACGCATGGCATGATTACGGGGTGGGATCGACACGCGTGACCAGGCGGCTATGGGCTATTCCGGCGAGACCGTCCCGGTGGGACGCATGAAAATGCTGGATGCGGCATGATCATTTGCGCGACAGACCCATCCGGTGCGGCGCATGCAAGAGCGTCAGAATAGACCGCAAACTTGGCACGAAAGATCGAAGTAAAGTCATAGTCTCGCGAATTTGCCATACTTTTGTCGTATTTTTGCCTTAATATCCCCCCATAAATAAGGGGGCAAGTCATGGCGTTCCAGTTTCTACGTCGCGCGGCAAGCGCGATCTTCCTTGCGTTCATTTCAGCTTCGGCTGTGCTGCCGTCAACAGCGGACGCGCAGACGCTTCCGCCGGTGGGCCTGATCGTCCCGGCCTACTTTGATCCGTCCACCGATCAGACGGACTGGAACCGGTTGGCGGCGGCGGCCAGCCAGATTCCGCTGATCGCGGTAATGAACCCGAATTCCGGGCCAGGTACGTCCGCTGATCCGAGTTACACCGCGGCCATCAACGTCCTCGATGGATCAGGCGGCAGCACGCTGGGCTATGTCTATACGAGCTATGGCTCTCGCAAGCTGGCCGCCGTGGAGCGCGACATCGCCCGGTATTTCTCGTGGTACCCCATCGACGGCATTTTTCTCGATGAAATGGCCACCAATGCCACCCAGTCCCATCTGAAGTATTACGCCGCGATCCGCGATTACATCCGCAGCCTATACCCCGCCGCGATCATCGTGGCAAACCCGGGAACGTCGTTCGACAGCGGCTTTGCGACCAACAAGACCGCCGACATTTTCATTGACGAGGAAGACACACAGACCAACCTCGACGCGACACCCCAGGCATCCTGGACGCAGTCTTTTCCGGCGTCCATGTTTGCGGAAATCGCGGTGCAATCGAGCAATGACGCAATCGAGGTGACTGCGCTGTCCGCCCGCAACCTGGCTTGGGTGTATTCAACGACGCTGCCTCTGAACCCTGACCCCTACGCGGCATTGCCGTCTGATTTCGAGCAGGAAGTCTCTGCACTGGTGACCGTCAATGGGATGCGTTGACGATGCGCAGCGGTTGCTCGGTCACACCTATCGCGCGAAACTCCTCGCCCACCACTTTTCGGAGACGTCAACGCCGATCATCACAGAAGATCTCATTGAGCAGAACAGGACGCCGTCTGGCGCAAGGAACAGGCCACAACTGGAGGCAATGGGCGTGGGTCAAAAACACCCTCATGTGAAGCTTCGGTCATCTTCTGGCTGTTTCTGAAACCGAGGATAGCGTCAAGTGGGCTTGCAGCGTGCTATGCAGCGTTAATTCGCGCATGGCCTGTTCGATTTCTACGGCGTTCATGCGGCATCTTGCCTAGGTGACTTTTCCTGCTCGCGTCTGACGGAGGCTCACTAGCCGACTAGCAATGCGGGTCGCTTGCAAAGCCTTGTTCTAAAAACGGCGTAGCCCTACGCCGTCGACAGGGAATGATTTCCCACTCCGCATGACACAAAAATGTTGGGCTTATTCTAGATAGTGTCGTCACAAGATTTGCAGCCAGAGGGCAAGGCAGCGAATTTGCACGGCGGCAACGAATGAGGCGACGTTTTTTGCGTAGCGCGTAGCGATGCCCGGCCACCGCTTGAGATGCAGGAAGGCGTTCTCGACCAGGTGACGTAGTTTGTAGAGTGCTTTGTCATACGTCCGGGGTTGCTTGCGGTGCTTGCGTGGCGGAATCACGGCTTGCGCGCCTTGCGCTTGGGCATGCGCCACGATGGCGTCACTGTCGTCGCCTTTGTCGGCAAGCAGGTAGTCCATCTTGAACCCGTCCATCAACCGCTCAGCCTCTGCACAATCCGCTCGGGTACCTTCTGTAATAACCGCTCGGAGCGGCAGACCATGCGCATCCACGGCCAGATGTATCTTGGTGTTGAGCCCCCTTGTGTGCGGCTCATCGCCTGATTGCCACCCCGCGCACCCGCTGCGTGCGGATGAACCTTGCAGTGACTGGCATCGATCATGATCCACTCGAAATCGGGCTCATCAATGCACTGCTCCAGGAGCGACTCCCAAATGCCCCTGTCGCGCCAGCGGCAAAAACGCCGATGGGTGTTTTTCCACCCACCGTACGAAACCGGCAGGTCTCACCACGGCGCACCGGTGCGAAGAATCCAGAACACGGCGTTGATGAATTGGCGGTTGTCCCGCGCAACCCCGCCCCAAACTCCCGCTCGTCCAGGCAAGTGGGGTTCGAGCAATTCCCAGTGCCGATCTGATAGATCGTGTCGATGAAGCGTCTCGGGCATCTCAATAGCGCGGTTGGTATGAACAGCGCCATCACGCCACAACTCGTGACGACGCTATCTAGGGATCGATCTGCGCTTAGGAGGTTGGATGCTCTGCTTAAGCTTGTTGTAAAGCGTTTGGCGCGGCAGGGTGGGTGCGCTCCGCCTGCCCAACGACATCAATCGAGGCAATCCGATTCACCGCCATCACCACCCCCACCCCCATCAGCCGCGCCCAAGCCCGCGTGCTCGCATCCTGAATTCCAGGCGCAGCGCTCCCTGGCGCAGCCCACCACGCATTGGACTGCGCAAAAATTACCGTAGGCCGCTGGCACAGGGCCTCAAGCCACGTCCAAGGCTGTACCTGCTCCACGCAAATCGCGGCCCATACGCGTTGCCCGTCAAGCGCAAACACGCGCTGCCACCAGGCAGGACGCAAGGTGCGTGGGTTCCACGGCTGCCAGTCGCCGCCCAGCAGCAGGCCAGCAGCCTGTGCCACGGGAACCGGATCGGCGTCTCCTTGTTTGACCCGCACCACGGCATCGCGCCCATTCGTCTGCACGCCGAGCAGCCAGACCTGCCCGGGCGGCACCGCCGCAGCGAACTGCGCCTTGGTGCCGCCGTACCAGTCCGGCAGAACCGCCTCGGGAAACACCACGACCCGCGCACCGACGCCTTGCCGTAGTCCTGCTTCGATGATGCGCTGGTTGTTCTGAATCGACGCGAGGATATTTCCATCTGCTGGGTGTACATGCGTTTGCACGCCCACCCAGTCTTGGGGCATGAGAGCGGGCGGGGAAACCACGGCCAGCAGATTCATGAGGACACTGCCTGCCAACACACCCACGATGGCGATCCGCGCGCCCGCAAGGCCATTCACTGCCGCAGGCCAGAGTGCGACGAGCAGCAGCAGGCCGATCACCCCCACCCATCCGCCACCAGGGAACAGCACACCCGCTGCATTCATCGGGGAGAGCCAGCCGATCACGCCCAGCGGCGGCAGGGCCGTGAGCAGCAGCGCGGCAAGCAACCCGCCGCGTCCAGGTGGCAGAGCCCACGGCAAAGACAACGCCGCGGCTGATGCTGCCCATGCCGCCCAAGCCATCACGGCGTAATGTTCCCCCCAGTAGCCCAACACCGCCGAAACGATGGGCCAGCAGCCCACCGCGTAATAGGCCAGCGCAACGCAGAACCGTCGCCGCGCCGTGCCGCGGCCCGCTATGATCAAGGGAAGCCCGAGCGATGCAAACGGCCCAAGGAGGCTGGAACCGCCCGACAGCCAGGCGCTGCCGGCAACAGCCGCGACGGGGATGGGCCATTCACTTGCCAGAACGCGACGCATGGTCAGGAGCCGTCAGCTTCTGAATCATCTGCTGCTGCATCTGAACCGTGGGTGCCAACTGGCGGTTGCCCCACCAGGAACCGACAAAAAAAGCGACCGCGATGACGACGCCCAGAATGGCCATCGACGCCAGAGAAATCGGCTCACGCAAGGCACGCGCTACCGCCTCGCTGACCACCCCCTCATCGACTTTCACAGTGGCCGTGCGCGCCGCAGCGATCTGCAAATCCTGCACCGCACTCAACACCGGCGTCAAATCCGTCGACGGCGTGCCGGCCGTGCCCAACTCCATCACCGCCGCCTTCACCGCCGCCAGCACATCTGCTCTAGGCGTACTGCGCGCCCAGCCCCAGGCAAACAGCGTGACGTGCGGCGCATTGCTCGGGTCATCTACGGAAAACCCCGCACGCTGCAGGATGCCAAGCAGGGAACGAATCTCCTTCCACTCGTCCTCGGCGGGCAGTCGCCCGAGAACATCCATGAACACCTGTTCCGAATTGCTGTAGGCCATCACACCACCCCCGCCTCGATGGCCTCGATCGGCTCTAGCGCGGTGCCCGCCCGTTTGAGCCAGGACTGCAACGCCAGGCGATAGCCATAAGGAAGCGGCCGACCGTCAATCCCGGTCGCCAGCACGTCATGGAACGGGCGGCGCCCGATCATCACCGCGAGCTGATCGTTCATCTCCGGCAGTTCAGCTTCGAGCCAGGCGCCTTCGTCCACCAGACGCTGCCGCAGTTCATCCGACTGCCAGAGTAAGAACTTGTCCGCCGAGCCGAAGAACAGGTTCTTCACCACAATCCCCGCCTCATAGCGCGCAGGCATTTGGCGCAGGCGGTAATTGAGCGCCCGGATGCTCTCTTGCGTGCGGCTGAGCAGCCAGACCGGAATCGCATTGGCCTCGCGCAGCACCTCACTCACGATGTGGATCGACCCGTCGAACGCCCGTGTACCGATCTGCGCCGGCATATTGATGATGATGCGGTATTCCGCAGTCTGGGCGGCAGCGCTGAGAATGGCCAGCTTCGTGCCCAGATCGATCCAGCCGCTCTCGGTGGAAAGATCGAGCAGCGCCGTGCCGACGATGCCGCCCCCAGGTCGCAGACCGCCTTCGCCGCACACGTCCGGGTTGGAGAGATCGGCGTCATAGACCACCAGACGGGGACGCTGCTCCTCCTCTTGGGACAAGAAGTGATGAACCAGCGCACGGGTGGCCAGGCTCTTGCCGACGCCGCCTTTGTCGCCATCGATGATGAACGTCTTGAGCATGATGGAAAACCTTTCTGTAAGGATCGAAAAAAGACCGGGCAGCGCCCCGGCGGCGTCCGGCGGCAGCCGGGGAATCAGGCGTTGTGCTCGCCGATGAACTTGCGCCGCGCCTCGGGCGGACCTTCAAGGTTCTTGCGCAGGATGTAGTCCGCCTCGGATTCCTCCGGCAGGCGGTCAGAGCCGTCCGCCCAGTCTGGCAACTCCAGACCTTCCAGCCCGGGTGCAGCAGGAGGCGTGCTTGCGGCAGTCGCCGTCTTCACGGCTGGGCGCTTGTTCGTGGGCGCGGCCGATGGGGCGCGCGCCGACGCCGGTCTGGTTTTGGATGTCGCGGGCACAGGCGACGGTGCACGCAGGTCAAACCGTCCCCGTCGTTTCCGAACCGCGTCCAGAGCATGTCGCAGGTCGTCCGGCGGGATGCTCGGCATGCACTTCTTCAGGTAAGCCAGAATCTCGGCGGGCTTCTCGTCGGTGTCGAACAGGGCAAACAGTTCGTCCTCGATCGCCATCAGACTATTGAGCGCGAACTGCCTTGGGTTGCTGGCTTCTTCGGCACGGGCACGCGCCTGTGCGGTCTGTCGCTTCCGCCGTGCGATTTCCCTCAACTCGGCTTGCGTCTGCTCCAGTTGCCGTAGGGCCGTGTCGCGGTCGAATGCATCAGCGTCGTCAGGCGCGTCTGGCCTGTCCTCGTTTTGCATCATCGTGAGTCCTTTTGTGCGCGCCTTTCATCGGCGCCCTACCCGGACTCTGCGAGACGGGGCCAGCGTGCGACAAGGGAACCGCGGAGAACCGTCATCGGCGTCCGCGCTGCGGCGGGAGTTGTCCAAGAGGGTGTCGGGGTGCAGCCCTGACCAAGCGTTTCGTGTGACATGGCGCCGCCAGGTGTCGGCATGCCGCGTCCAGCGGCGTCCGAAATGTCCCGCGAAACATTACCTTGCAAGGTTTTTACGCATCGGACGTTTGAGACACGCCTGACACACGTCCGCCTCAAACCGCCTCACGACCGATCAGAGACGCGCCACGCCTCGGACAGACTGTGCCGTCCCTGCCTTGCAGAGTCACGGCATGGACTCTCAAGATCGCAAGCCCCACACCGTGCGCGTGCGCCTCACCACCGCCCAGCTCACCGATCTGCGCAATCAGGCGCAGGCGGCCAACAAAAGCATGTCGGAACTCATCCGCCTGCGTGCCACGCATCAAGCGGTGATCAGCCACGCCGACGACTCCACCGCGCAGCGCATCGACCAGCTCGGACGTCTGCTCAAACATCTCTACCCTAAAGACAAGGGCTGGGCATCGGGCGATGACCGCCGCCGCTGGTGGCAACTGGTCGAAGAACTCCAGCGCACCGCCGCCATGCTGAGAAGGGCGCCCTGATGCTTGCCAAAGTCATCACGCTCAAACCGGGCGCGCCCAGCAAGGGATTCGCTCACGTCATGCGCTACGTCATGCGCGGCAATGAAGAATTGCCGCCTGGACAGACCCTGGACGGCGGCCACTTCAACATCGACGACGATCAGATCTACTGGACGCTTGGCGAACACCGTCTGGCCTACGCCGAAGACCTTGCCGGCGTCTGCGACGGCGTCGTCCGAGACTGCGAACGCAAAGGCCGGTTCAAAGGCAACCCCGTCTATCACGTCGCCATAACCTGGCAGGAGGGCGAACACCCCACGGCGCAGCAGGCCGAACACGCCTGCAAGCACGTCATGGATGCGCTCGGCTTCAGTGCGCATCAGGCCGCCTGGGCCACCCACCGAGATACCGACAACGATCATGTGCACCTGGTCATCAACCGCGTGCATCCCGAAAAACTGATCGCTGTGCAGCCGCCGTTCAAGAAGGACTATTTCATCCTCGACCGCTGCATGCGCGAACTCGAACTCGAATTCGGCTATGCCCGTGCCAATGGCCCCTACATCACCCTGGATACCGACCAGGGGCCGACCATCGTGCGCATGAGCCGTGCGGAACGACGCGCGCGAGGGCTGCTGAAGGATGAGGGCAAGCCACGTTTGACGCGTGGGGCCGCCGCCGCCGAATACCGTCTCGGCGCCGACTCCTTCCAGTCCTGGGTCGCCGGCCAGCCCGCCCAAGACCTGCGCTCCGCCGTGCAGACCTCTGGCGCCACCTGGACCGACGCCCATCAGGCCCTGGCGCAGCACGGCGTCACCCTTCAGTCCAAAGGCTCCGGTCTGGTCGTCACCACCCAGCTCGACGATGGCCGCATCCTGGCCGCCAAGGCCTCCCAGCTGGGCCGCTGGGCCAGCAAGGCCGAACTGGAAAAGCGCCTCGGCTCCTTCGTTGCCGCCCTGCAATCTGAAACAGCACCGTCACGCGCCTATGCGGAGTACGTCAAGACAAGCCGCAGCCAAAGCGATAAACCGGACCGCCTGCCCGCAAAAAACTCAGCCCGCGATCCCGACCTCCGCGCTCTGCGCAGGCAAGCCCGCGTCGACGCCCGCGCCGCACTCGCCGCCCGCTTCGAAGCCGAACAGGCTGCAGGGCGTGCACAGCGACCGCAGCAGCGCGCCGAACTGCGCAGCCAACACCAGCGCGAACGGCAGGAACTCGCCGTGCAAATACGCCATGACCGCAAGGCCTTGGTCGCGCAGGCCCGGCAGTCTGGGCAGTCGCTCGCCGTAGTGCAGTCCCTGTGGGCGCTCAAGGCGGCGCAGCAGCGTGAAGCCTTGCAGAAGCGTCAGGCCGCAGAACGCAAGGCGCTCTCGGCCAAGCTGCCCAAACAGGACGTGTGGCGCAAGTGGCTTGAGCGCGAAGCGGCACAGGGCGACGAGGCGGCGCAGGCCGCGCTGCGCGGTATCCGCTACCGCGAGCAGCGCAACAAGGGCAAGCAGGTGGACGGCATCGAGGGCGAAGAACTCGACCCGCTGCGCAAGCTCACGCTGGCCGGACTGGATGCGCAGATCGACCACAGGCGGCAATTCGTGCTGTACCGTGATGCACAGGGGCGGGACAAGTTCACCGACACCGGCCCGCGTATCGTGATGCACGACAAGAGCGATGACAGTCTGGAAGCGGCTTTGCGTATGGCCTCGCAGAAGTACGGCGGCAAGGTGGACATCACTGGCAGCAGTGAGTTCCGGGAACGGGCGGCGCGGCAGGCGGTGCGGCTGGGCATCGAAGTCGTGGACGCCGACTTGCAGGCCATCGTGCAGGACGAGCAGCAGCGCAGGCAGCGCCCGCCCCAGTTGTCCCCAACGGCTGTGGAGAAGTCTGCCCCCGATGCGGCCAAGTCCTTGAAACCGCAGGACACCGCTGCGCTGCCCGAAATGCGGGCAGTCGATGCGGCGCTAACGGCATGGCAACAGGCCCAGACCGACGCCGCGCGCACCCGCGCTGTGCAGGACTGGATGCACGGCATGGCGCGCGTCGAGAAATTGGGCGGGGATGTCGCCGCAGCGAACGCGCAAACTCGCAAAGCGCTGGGCGAGCGCTATGCCGGCTTCATGCGGGAAGTGGGCGGGTTGGCGAGGCAGCGGGACATAGGGCATGACCGGTGAATCGTGATCGTCGCGCAACCACGATTGATCACTGATCAACCGTCGGCTGCATAGTCATTTCTGTACGGGATAACATGCGTTCGTTTCAATCCGCGCCCGGACTGTCCGGGCGAAACAACACGGAAGAGGGTACGCCTCTCCCAAGTTCAATTGCCTTCCTGAAGGGGGGCCAACCGGAGCTTGTTTTCGATGAGGGCGATCAACAGCCATGCGCGAAACGACAGGTTCAGCCTCCTGTTGCATCGAGAGGCAGCGGGGGCAGTCGCTCGCGATGAGGCGTTGTTGGTCCGTGCCGAGGCAATTCTGCGGAGCTGGAAGCAGTCCAACGGCATCAACGCGTGCCGTGACTGGGACGAGTGGTTGTCGTTGATCGCTCGTGGTCCATCTGTGGTCGTGCAGGTCATGGTGTCTGAAGACGAATACGCCACACGTTTGCGGCAAAGCTCTCCCTTTTCCGTGTTGGTTCCGCCTCGCAAGAGGTGGGCGCTCTTGAAGGAAGCGAAACATGAACAGGGAGCAGCTTGAGCACATTCTTCGTGCCGCATCGGCGATCACCAAGCAAGGCCGATTCATCGTCGTCGGCTCTCAATCGATCGTCGGCGTCATGCCCGACCCGCCCGGGGTCTTGGGGTACTCCGCGGAAGCCGACATCTACCCACTGGATGCACCCGAACTCGCTGACTTGATCGACGGATCAATCGGAGAAGGATCCCCGTTCCACGAGACTTTTGGATACTACGCACAAGGGGTCGGGCCAGAGACCGCTGTGTTGCCTGACGGGTGGCAATACCGTCTCAATCAGGTGCGCGATCCCATCACGCTTGCAGACGGCTTCTGTTTGGACCCGACCGACATGGCAGTTTCCAAGCTTGTTGCATGGAGAGAGAAGGACAAGGAATTTCTGGGCGTGATGCTGGAGAGCAAACTGATTCATCGCGACGAGCTGGAACGCCGAGCATCGCAGGTTCCTCAGAGCCGACTGTCTGAATACGGGCTCAAGCCCGAAGATTTGAGGCAGCGAATCAGCTTGCTCGGGCAGACGATCTCCGAACGTCCACTTCCCGAGCTAGCCAAAGGCAACGAGCCCTCGACCATTGAGGGCATGCGTCGGGCCTTGCCGCTGAGCAAGAAATCCAAGGGATTGGATCGCTGATCAGATCGGCCGCCTCGATCAGAATATGGGTCGTGGCAACACCGCCGCCGCGGTGAAACGCTTCACCCCTTCCGTCCCCACCCCGCAGAGTCAGGGCAAGGCGCCAACGTCTGGCGCCGCAACCCTGGAGCATTCATGGCAACCCCCGGAAAACTCTACGTCGTCGGCTTTGGCGGGAAAGACCATCTCGTGCGCGCGTTCACCCAGCGCGGTGCAGCCAAAGGCCTGATCCGATCCCTCACCGAGTCAACCCTTGAAAACACCCGTCCGGCCAGCCAGGACGACATCCTGGAGTTGGCCGGCAATGGCGTGCGCCCCATCGACGTGACAGTCACCGAACTCGAGGATCAACCCGGCACCGGGGAGTGCGAGTGAGTGCACAGATCACCCACGCTCGCCAATCCGAAGCCCTGCGCCGGGCCATGGGGCCGGAAATCCTCACCCCGCTTGACGACCCCAGGGTCGTCGAAATCATGCTCAACCCGGATGGCTCCCTGTGGGTGGATCGGATGGGGGAAGGCATGCAACAGACCGGCCGCATCGACGCCGTGCGGGCGCTGACCATCGTCAACACCGTGGCGGCCATGCTTGATACCGTGGTGACGCCGCAGCAACCCATCCTTGAATGCGAACTGCCGCTGGACGGCAGCCGCTTTGAAGCCCTGATTCCGCCGCTGGTCGAACGCGCCAGCTTTGCCCTGCGCAAGAAGGCGACGCTGGTCTTTACCCTGGATGACTATGTCGCCAAGGGCATCATGACGCACGCCCAGCGCCAAGCGCTCGAAGAGGCGGTTGCCGGCCGGCTGAATGTTTTGGTCTCAGGCGGCACCGGCACAGGCAAGACCACCTTGGCCAACGCCATCCTCGACGCCGTGGCCCGGCTTGACGGCGAACATCGCATCGTGGTGATCGAAGACACCCGCGAGCTGCAGGTCAATGCTGAAAACGTCGTGTTCCTGCGCACCAGCGACAACACCGACATGACCCGGCTGCTGCGCGCCACCATGCGGCTGCGGCCAGACAGAATCGTGGTCGGTGAAGTGCGCGACGGTAGCGCCCTGGCCTTGCTCAAAGCCTGGAATACAGGGCATCCTGGCGGTGTCGGCACAGTGCATGCCAATGATGCCAGCGCTGCGCTGATCCGCATTGGCCAACTCATTCAAGAAGCTGGTGTGCCGCCAAACCCGGAACTCATCGCCGAAGCGGTGAATGTGGTCGTCTCGATCAAGCGCACTGCAGATGGCCGCGGGGTAGAAGAAGTGGCCGCGGTACGCGGCTGGTCGTCCAGCGGCGGGTTCCACGTCGAGCGCCTCGCCTGATGCCACCTTTGCGTATTCCGGCGAGAAACCGCCACCCGTCCTGATCCAAAGCCGCCACTGGTGCCGAGATGTCGGTAGCCCTATGCAACTCACCGTTCATCCGTCAAAACAATCACCGTGGCAACGCGCCATCGCTTTGCAATGTAAACCGAGGCACTGTCGCCTTTGCCTCATACCTTCATCGACGCGATGCCGTTGCGGGCATCCAGCAGGGCGATGCGCGGGCGAAATTTACGCGCTGTGGTATCGGCCATCGGGCTATAGGTGCAGATGATGAGCAGATCACCTATGGCGGCATGGCGCGCGGCTGATCCATTCAAGGTTATGTTGCCGCTGCCTTTTGGCTCTGCTATGGCATAGGTGCTCAGACGCGCTCCGTTGGTCACGTTGTAAATCTCGATCTGCTCGCCGGCAATGATGTCGCAGGCATCAAGCAGCGCCTGGTCGATGCCGCAAGAGCCTTCGTAATGCAAGTCTGCGCCGGTGAGTGTGGCGCGATGAATCTTGGCTCGCAGCATCACACGGGCGGGTGCGGAGTTTGACGGCGTGGTGTCTGGCATGTTGGCGGGTGGGCAAAGTTGCGGGCGGCAAGTGCTATCGAGGTGACGCATCAAACTGACATCGTAGAACGCTTTAAAAGTCACGCTCGGCCATCACCCAGGTCGACCACTTTGGCTGCGAACTGCTTTGCTGAAACGATGCCTGCTCACCGACGGCCAGTAGCCAAACGGGGGTGACGTGATAGGCGACCTGTGGCATTACCGAGCCTTCCATGCCGCGTCTGCCGTCATCCAGGATCAATTGATTGTCCACCTCGACCTCCAACTGGGCGGCGTAAGCGGTACTGATTGATCTGCCCAGGCTGGTGTTGACAAACCAGCCGCTGGAGATCCCCATGCCGATCCGCTGGGTATAGCCCGCCTCGCCCTGGGTGAACCAGGGATACCAGAGTTGCGCCCACATCACCTGCGCGGACACTGCATTGCCTTGGCCCGGCAGCACTGAGCGGCGCGGATCGGTCCAGTATTGTCCTTCAATCTCGAACGTGAGCAGCGTGGCCATGCCCCGACCCATATTGCACGTATGCAGGGTTGCCAACTTGAGCCCGGCCGCGGCAGGGCCGAAGGTTGCAGGGGCGCTTCCAATGGGAGTGTTCGCGGTGTAGGTCGGCAGATCGAGTTCCATGCCGACATGATCGTTCAGCTTCGCTTCGACCTCGGGTGCCAGCGTCAGTGAGCCGGGTTGCGCGTTCGTGACCTGTGAGAACAGATAGCCGGCGTTTTCCAGCCAAGGCTCTTCGATGCCGATGGCCTTGGTGATGTAGTCGTCCACATCACAGTTCCATTCCTGTGCGGATGCCTGCTGAGCGCAGCCCAAACCGATCAGGGTGAAGAGAAAAATGACGCGAAAATACCTATTGCGCATGGAACAGACTCCAAAAATAAGAATCATTCTAATTGTTATTGTCTGTGGTGTCAATTTTTGGCTTTGCACCTGCCTAAAACATTCGGACTTGCGTTCGAACATTCCATGCCTATGTTTGTACCGCCGCTTCGCTGTTCACTTCAACTCGGGCCGGGGTCGTCCCGCGCTCTCGCCCCGATTGGTGGCTGGGCTGGCCGAGCCGCTGGAGCAGGTGGGTGTCCTCGCCGACGTCCAGCCGGAGATCGCCGTCGTCGACAAGGGCTACCGCGGCGTCGAGATCGACGGGGTGCGCATCCTGCTCTCCGGACAGAAGCGCGGACTGACGCGAACCCTGCACGCGATGATCAAGCGGCGCAGCGCCATCGAGCCGAGCATCGGCCACATGAAGGCCGACGGGCGCCTGGGCCGCAATCCGCTCAAAGGCGTTCTCGGCGATGCGCTGCATGCGGTACTGTGCGGCGCAGGGCACAACATTCGCCTGCTGCTGAAGAAGCTGCGGCTTCTTTGTGCCCAAATCTTGGCCTCATTGCAGGACTGGTTGGTGGCGTCCGCCGCCGCACCGGTCATTCAAACGCCACCGGTCGTCTGACGGACGCATTGTTCAGGACGGATTCTGTACCCTGGGATGGACTACAGTACGCGGTTTTCTTGAGCGCTGTCTCTTTTGGCTCTGCCGGATCCGGGTCGCCACGACCGCCATGACGGCTGGCGCATGGCAGTGCGCGACCTCCTTACTACTGCTGAATGTCCGTGGATCTTGCCCATCGAAGTCTTCGTGCTGTCTGGCATCCCTGCACGCAGATGCAGCGTGCTGCGCAATATCCTCCGCTTGGAATCCTGAGTGGCCAGGGCCCCTGGCTGTTTGACGAATCTGGTCACCGTTACTTCGATGCAAACAGTTCCTGGTGGGTCAATCTGTTCGGTCATGCCGACGCAAGGATCAACGCAGCGCTCAAGGACCAACTCGACCGACTGCCGCACGTCATGCTGGCAGGCTGCACACACGCGCCTGCCGTTGAACTTGCTGAACGCCTGTCGACGCTGACAGGTGGCGTGCTGGGCCACTGCTTCTTCGGTAGTGACGGCGCGTCAGCAGTAGAAATTGCGTTGAAGATGAGTTTTCATTTCTGGCGCAATAGCGGCCACCCCGCGAAGCAGGAGTTCGTTTGTTTGCGCCAGAGCTACCACGGCGAAACACTGGGGGCGCTGGCCGTTACCGATGTGGCTGTGTTTCGCGATGTCTACGACCCATTGCTTATGCGTGCCCATCAAGTCATGTCGCCGGATGCGCGACAGGCAGCGCCAGGCGAGTCGCCTACCGACGTGGCGCTGCGTGCTGCGCAGGAATTGAAGATCCTCTTCGAAACACGCCACAACCGGATTGCTGCCCTAATCCTGGAGCCTCTGGTACAAGGCGCCACCGGCATGGCAATGCACGATCCAGCCTACCTTCGCGCTGCGCGCGCACTGTGTGACGAGTATCAGGTGCACCTGATCGCTGATGAAATTGCGGTGGGATACGGGCGGACCGGGACGTTTTTCGCGTTTGAGCAGGCCGCATTGCCGGGCGACATGCCCATTTGGCCCGACTTGCTGTGCTTGTCCAAGGGCATTAGCGGTGGCTACCTGCCTCTGTCTCTGGTGCTCTCGCGAGATGCTGTCTATGGCGCGTTTCTCGACGACGATGTGGCGCGCGGTTTCTTGCATTCGCACTCCTATACGGGCAACGCCCTGGCGTGTCGGGCAGCGCTGGCAGTGCTTGACCGCTTCGAAGAAGACCAAGTGCTGCAGGCCAATCGCCAGCGTGCCACCATACTCTCGGACGCCCTGACACCGCTTCGTGACGATCCACGCATCCAACATTTTCGTCAAACCGGGATGATCTGGGCGTTTGACGTGCGCGAGGCTTTCGCCGGGTCGCGATTTGCTGAGCGCTTCCACCTGGCAGGCCGCGCTCGAGAACTGCTGATCCGGCCGATCGGTCGCACCGTCTACCTGATGCCGCCCTATCTCCTTGACGCCAGTATGTCGGCCTGGCTGGCAAAGCAGGTAAGCAGCACGCTGGACGACGTTCTTCAAGGACCCCTTCTCGATGTTGATCGACCATCTGAACCAGCAACTGCATGACCGTGTTTCACGCGGGCTGCGCCGCCAGCGCCGAACGGCGGAAACGCCCTGCGAGCCCCGGCAGCAAGTCAGTGTTGGGCATCGAACAGATGGCACTAACGCGCGGGAGTTGCTGGGATTCTGTAGCAATGACTACCTTGGACTAGCAAATCATCCAGTGCTGATTGAATCGTTGGCCGAGGGTGCACGCCTTTTTGGTGCAGGCAGCGGCGCCTCCCACTTGGTCAGCGGTCATTCGCGCGCGCATGCTGCGCTCGAGGATGACCTCGCAGCCTGGTTAGCACCGCATATCCCGGGAGCGCGCGCCCTGACGTTCTGCACGGGCTACATGGCGAACCTGGCATTGCTCACCGCGCTAGCAGATGCGCAGACCACCATCTTCTCCGACAAGCTGAATCATGCTTCCCTGATCGATGGTGCGCTGCTGTCGAAAGCGCCTTTGCGTCGTTTCGCGCACCGTGACCTCACAGTCCTCTCGCAACAACTCGAAGCATGTCGCACCCCCATCAAACTGATCGTCACGGATGCGGTCTTCAGCATGGACGGTGATGTGTCCGATCTGCTGGAAAGAGCCTGTCGTCTCGCGGTACGCGATGCTGGCATTGCACTGGCCTGGATTGGTCGCCCCGATTCACAGGGCCGCTTCGTTTTTTTGGCCAAGGCCGGTGCGGCAGTCGATTACGTTAACGATCTCATTCTCAGCTCCGATGCCTCGGTGCCGGAGGGGCAGGGGAGTGCGGGTGTGGCCTGGCGCGAAGATCGGGCGATTTTCACGAGTGACGCACAGCACGCGGCTTCTCTGAGCCCTTGGCGTGAACGCCTGCAACGCTTCGGCCTGAATGCCGGAGCCGCGCTGCCCTTGCGCCGCAGCAAAACCGTATGGGCGGTGTTGCACCTTTACTTCGTGGATTCCGCGGCAGTCACTCCCGATCTGCAGCGGATCTTGCTGGATTTGGCCGACGATCTGTCTAACGGTCTCGATCGACTTGATCTGCGCGATAGCCAGATCAGGCTGCAGCGGCAACACGCCTGTCTGCTGGGCAATACGGTCGCGGGTGTGGTGATGGTCCGTTATCCGGGGGCCATCATTGCCGAGGCGAACGAGGCCGTCGCCCGCATTTTCGGCGCCCCCAGTGTTCGAGAGCTATTGGGGCGCAAAGTGGGGGATGTCGCCCCCGCTTTGCTGGACGACCGCATGGTTCAGGCGACAAGGGTGGCACTCAAGGAGGGACAAGTCACCCTGGATGCGTTCGATATTTTGCGGCTCGATGGTCAGCAGGCTTGCATTGCAATCTCCGGTCGGCGACTTGAATCGGACCTTGGGGACTCAACCCTGGTGGTTTGGACGGTGGTTGATGTCACAGAACGCCAGCACCTGGTGCGGCAACTGGAACAACTCAGTCGCGCAGATCCGCTGACCGGCTTGCCCAACCGGCGAGCGCTGGAACAACATCTGGATCGCGCGATCGACCGCGCGTCGCGATTGGGCTGTGCTGTTGCGGTCGGCCTGATCGATTTGGATGATTTCAAGGCCGTCAACGACCGCTATGGTCATGAGATGGGGGATGTTCTGCTCAAACAACTCGGCGAACGCCTTCTGGCGTGCACGCGAGGTTCGGACTTGATTGCCCGGCTGGGCGGCGACGAGTTTGTGCTCGTGATCGAAGATATCGATCCTGAAGACGCTATGATGCAGTTGAGCGTCATTTTTGGGCGACTCCATCAAACCGTCGAGACGCCATTCGACCTTGGGGAGGAACGCTCTGCCAGTGTCGGTATGAGTATGGGGGTGGCCCTGGCGCCAAAAGACAGTGGCGAAGCCGACTCGCTCCTGCGCCTGGCGGACACTGCGATGTATCGCATCAAAGCCCGCAAATCCTCGCGCACCCAGTGGTGGGGACTTGTGAGTCTGGAGCATTTGGATGAAGCGCCGGAGCCGCCATTTGACCCCTTTGGCTCCGATGCGCAGATGCTGCTTGACCGGATCCACGATCTGCTGGAGTTGGTCGAGCGAGATTTTGTGGAGACTTTCTATGTCGAACTCGCGCAACGCGCCGAGACGGCGGCCATTCTTTCCGCGCTGAACGACCAAGAGTTGGCGCGGCTGAAGTCCCGGCAGGCGGCACACTTGCGTTTCCTGCTGGACTCAGCGACGACGGCTGCGCAGATTCAGGAGCGCGGAAGGCATCTCGGCACTGTCCATGCGTTGGTTGGCGTTGCATCGTCTTGGTTGAGTGTTTCGATGCAGCTCTATCGCGACCTGCTGCATTGGCACTTGGACGCCAGCGACAGAGGTGCGCGGGAGCGCGGCCGATTGCAGCGGATCTTTGATGCCCGCATCCAAATCGACCTGCAGAGCCAGCTCGATGCCATGCTGGTCGTACAGAACGCCTACAACGCTTATCTGGCCCGCCCGTTGCCCCGCCCGGGTCAGGCATGGTTTGACGTGATTGAAGGCAAGCTTCAAGCCCTGGGGGCCCTACCAGGTTTGCGTGGATGCACCCTGTTGCGTCCAGATGCGATGGGGAAGTTTCAGGTGCAGGGCAGTGCAGGAGAGGCTGCCGATTCAATCGTCGACGTCCTCTCTACGCCCAGGTTGCAACCATCGTTGGACGCGAACAGTCAAACGGGTATGGGATTGGCCGCGCAAGCATGGCGTAACGAATCGATCCTGACGGCCAGAAACTACGAAAGCAGCTTGGGCTTGGCGCCCTGGGCTGAGTATGCCGCGCGTTTGAATATTCGCAGTATGGCGGCGATTCCGCTGATGCGCGCTGGACAGACCGACTCGGTACTGGTCCTTTACGGCGCCTATCCAAACCAGTTCGATACGCAGCAGGGCCACACCTTTCTTGCCGCACTACAAAACCGCTGGAATCTGGTTGACGATCTGCTGCGCAAACGGTCGCCTGTTGTCGGGCAACGTGAAGCCGCTCAGTACCGCCAATGGCTTTACGCGGATGGTTTGAGGATGTTTGTGCAACCCGTGGTTGATCTGATCGACGGTCGTTTGCGCAAGGTCGAGGCGCTGGCTCGGCTGGTTTCGCCTGAGGGAAAGGTCATCGCTCCGGGGCAGTTTCTGCCTGCGCTGCGCGAAGCTGACTTGGACGCGCTGTTTCGCATGGGGCTGTCTCAGAGTTTGGAGCGGCTTGCGCATTGGCGGGCCCAAGATATGGACATCGATCTGTCCATCAACCTGCCCCCTTCCACGCTTTTGCACCCGGACTGTATGCAATGGATCCAGCAATCTTTGCGTGAGCACGCCATCGCGCCGCATCATCTCGTCTTGGAACTGCTGGAATCGCAAGAGGTCGATGAGATTTTGCGTGACGAAGCGATATCCAGGCTGGGGCAGTTGGGCGTTCAGTTCGCCATTGATGACCTTGGCTCTGGTTTCAGCAGCCTGAAACGGCTGGCCAGCCTTCCATTTGATGTCATCAAGGTCGATCAGGGCATCATTCTCGACATCGAGCGCGACCCGGTGAAAGCACTGACTTTGGTGCGCACCGTGGTGCAGATCGGGCGAGATTTTGAGAAGGAAGTTGTGGTCGAGGGCGTCGAGAATGACGGGATCATCGAGGCCGTGACGGTGCTGGGCGCCAAATTCGGTCAAGGCTACGGCATCGCACGCCCCATGCCGAGTGAGCAGTTGCAGGACTGGGCGGTACAACACGCCATGCACAGGAGAACGAACAGCTCGGATCCCGCACCATTGCAGTTTTCCACGCCATTGGGCGCATTGGCTTACCACTGGATGGACGCCCACGGAGCCTTTCCGAACCAAATGCATCGATCAGAACCGTGCCCCCTCAATGCCTATCTGAGCCGCCTCGGTGCTGAGGCAGCAGAGGCTGAGTCCTATCACGCCATCTTCCATGAAGCACAAGACGAAGAAGTGCGAAAGGCAGCCAGTAAGAAACTCACGGCCTGGCTTGTCGAGAAGGTGCGTTTGCACCACAAACAATGAATTCGTCGAGGTACAAATCGGAGCTGGCGCTCGTCAGGGCACAGAACATCGACATCTCGAATTTAGAGGAACAAGCAACAGATTGACCGTATCGGGCCGACACCGGCCATGCGCCGGACTTGATCCCGTGGGTGTCCGCAAATCGGCCAGAGCCTCCTATCAGTCAGACCATTGCACCGATACGTCTGCTCAGGTCACACATAGGTGACATTCGTGTTGTGCACGCTTCGAATTTCCACCATCGTTTCTAGCGTAGAGGTGCTGTCGATCCACGCTGGCCTATTGGGCAGTTCGTGTTTCACCTGCAAGTATTTACGTAAAGTGAACGTCCAGCGCTCTGACCGATAAAGCGCACCTTGGTCAAAGCGGATCGTCGGCCAGTAGAGTTGAGAGTCAGCTTGCTGCTACTTACTGGGCCTGTAATGCCGTACGCAACGCGAGTGCACCTAGAACGATGAACATGACGGCCGCGACGGCATGGATCCAACGGCTCGGCAGCCGATCCGCAAATCGGTGTCCGAACAGCACTGCCGGCACGTTCGCCAGCAGCATGCCCAGCGTCGTACCAGCCACCACTGGAATCCATTCGCTGAAGCGCGCAGCCAGCGCGACGGTCGCCACCTGGGTCTTGTCGCCCATCTCGGCGAGGAAAAATGACAGCGCGGCCGTCAGGAAGATGCCGCGCGCGCTGCGTTTGGACAGGTTCTCCTCATCCAGTTTGTCAGGGACCAGTATCCACAGCCCCATGACGACGAAGGACAGGACGACGGCCCAGTTCAGAACCGACGGTTTCAAGGTGTGGGCGAGCATGTCACCCACACCGGCGGCGATCCCATGGTTCGCCAGGGTCGCGATCAAAATACCCAGGATGATGGGAATGGGCGCGCGATAGCGGGCCGCCAGCAGCAGGGACAAGAGTTGTGTCTTGTCACCGATCTCAGCTAGGGCGACCAGAACGGTTGATGTGAGGAAGGGATGCATGCGTTAAACATTATCGGATAGGGGGGTAGGCTATCATAGGGATATGAGCCATACCATCCGCCAGAAAGCCAAGCTGCTGAACCGGGTGCGTCGTATCCGGGGGCAGGTCGACGCCATCGAGCGCGCACTTGAGTCGGAAGCCGGGTGCGAGCAAGTGCTGCATGTCGTCGCCGGTTGCCGCGGCGCTCTCAATGGACTGCTCGGCGAGGTTGTCCAGGAACATATCCAGAGCCATCTTGTCGAGCCGCTGAAGGGCAAGAATCCGATGGCTGCCGACGCGGCCGAGGAGCTTGCTGACGTGTTCAGGAGCTATTTCAAATGAACGCCATTCCACAACTTGCCGTACCAGACCACGAGCATGTTTTCCTGGGCGAGGGCCACGACCGAAACGCACACAAAACCTGGTGGGTGATCGCCCTGTGCAGCGTCGTGATGGTGATTGAGATCGTCGGTGGCTTGCACTTCGGCTCCCTCGCCCTGATCGCCGACGGCCTGCACATGAGCACCCACGCAGCAGCGATGCTCATTGCGGCCGTGGCCTACACCTATGCGCGACGGCATGCGCGCGACACGCGTTTCAGCTTTGGCACGGGCAAGGTCGGCGACCTCGCGGGTTTTTCCAGCGCGATTATCCTGGCGATGATCGCGCTGCTAATTGGCTATGAGGCCGTCGACCGCCTGCTCCATCCTGTGCGCATTGGTTTCAACGAGGCTATCGCGATCGCCTTCCTCGGACTGATAGTAAACATTGTCAGCGCCTGGATGCTCAGTGGCGGCGACCATGGTCACCACCACGGCAATGGCCATGCGCACGACCACTCCGGTCATGCACATGACGACGAGCCGAAGGTTATTGACACCCCGGCCGGACGCCTGCAGTTGAGCATCTTCGAGGATGGGGTTCCTCCGCGCTTCCGGGTGCGCTCTCTCCAAGAGCCAGGGAATGCGCAGCCCCTTTGGGCGGCTGATGTCATGCTAACCACGGTGCGCACCGGCGGGGAAGAGCAGCGCTTTGCCTTGCGTGACGTAGGTGACTGCTGGGAGTCAGTCGAGGAGATTCCCGAGCCACACGATTTCAGCCTGCACGTGAAGCTCGGGGCGCGCTTCGAGTCGTTCGGCGCCACGCTGCATTACGAAGAACCCATACCCCATACACATGGCGGGCACCACCGAGACCACAACATGCGTGCAGCGTTTGTGCACGTTGCGGCGGATGCGGCAGTCTCCGTCCTTGCGATCCTGGGCTTGGCCGCAGGCAAATTCTTCGGCTTGAATTTCATGGATCCGGTCATGGGCATCGTCGGGGCATTGGTGATCGCCAATTGGTCATTCGGCCTAGTCCGCGACACGGGTGCGATTCTGCTCGACATGAATCCAGACCGTCGGCTTAGCCATGACATCGCGACGCTGGTGAAGGCGCAGGGTGACAGCATCCGCGATCTGCACCTCTGGCGCCTGGGCCCGGGCCACTTGGGCGCGATCCTCGCCGTGCAAAATCATGACGGCGAAAGGGATTGTGTTCATTACCAGCGCCTGCTCGCCCGCTTTTCCGATCTTTCCCACGTGACCGTTCAAGTCACGCGCTAGATGTTCCGGGTGTTCATGGGAAGAGGCCCTTTCCCTTGCGCGCCTAGATGGGAATTAGCGCCGACGCCGATTTGAGCCATGCGCCGGGTTTGCCGTGAGCCGATTGGAAAGCGCCGAAATTCAAGCCTGCCGCTGCACGCAGTTCGTTTGCCATGGTCAGATGGCGGCTCACCAGAATCATCGAACGGCATTAGATGGCCGACAGCGGCCTTTCTTTCGCTCGGCCCGACCGAGCGCTAAGGCCGATCAGCAGTCCCCCAAAGAGTCGGTTCGACCCCGAACGCCAGCGCGCCGCCTCGTCCGATCGACACGCCGCCGCCGGTGGCGGCTTTCGATTGAAATCGACGACGGGTTGAAGCGGGAAATACGGCGGGTCTGATCAGACGCCGCACCATCCGTCCCCACCCTGCAGAGTCAGGGCATGGACACGACCCAGCTCACCCAGTTTCTCGACTTCGCCCGTCTGCAGGATGTGCACATCGACCCGCAGCGTCTGCAGGTCGATGGCCGTATTCACCGCGCCGACGTGGGCGACCGCCCGAATGGCAGGAACGACGCAGCCTATCTGCTGCGCGAGGACGGCACCGGCTGGGTGACCAACTTCAAGGCCGAGGGCAAACCCATCGCCTTTCGCCCGGAGCTGGCGCGGGAACGCACGCCTGTAGAACAACAAAAGGTTGAAGCCGAACGCGTCGCCTGGCTGCGGCAACAAGCTGAGCGACAAATGGCCGCAATCTCCGACAGCCTGGCGCGCTGGGAGGCCAGCCATGAGCCGCAGAACTTTCCCTATCTTCAAAACCCCGCACTGCCCACAGCTGGGCTGCGGCAGCACAGTGCGCAATTGATCGTGCCCATGCTCAAGCTCACCAAGGGCGAGCCCGGCTGGGTCGGCGCACAGCGCATCGCCTGGACCGAACCGGGCCAGTCTGCCGACAAACGCTTCGTCGCGGGTACGCCGACACAGGGCGCCTTCGCCGTCATCCCCATCGACGGCCAGGACGCCGAAGCGCCACTGCGCGCCTTCGAGACCGCCAAAACCGCCCCGCATGTCGTGATGTGCGAGGGCATCGGCACCGCGCTGGCCCTCCATCAGGCCACAGGACTGCCCGTCATCGCCGCGCTCTCGGCGCAGAACCTTCCTGACGTGGCTCGCGCCCTGCATGACGAAATGCAGGGCCGCATGACCCTCTACGCCGACAACGACGGCGAGCGTGCCGCCCACAAAGGACAGATCAATGCCCTCAAAGCCGCCCGCATCCTCGGCAGCGCCCGCACCGCTATCGCCCTTCCCGAAAAAACCTCCGGCGTCACACCCCCCGGCTACGACGCCCGCGACCAACTCCGCGACAGCGGCCCGGACGCGATCCGCGCCACCCTGGATCGCGCCGTTCCGCCGTGGATTTTCCAGCGCAGCCATCCCGGCCTCGCGCCATCCGCCGGGCAGGGGCGTCAGTCCTTGTCCCCCACTCCCCACCTCAAGCAGGAGAAACCGATGGAACCACAAGCTGAAATCGAACCGCAGCAGAAACCCGCCTCCGATAAACCCGCCTCCGATAAACCCGCCCCTCTCCAGCAAGCTGTGAACCTGAAGCGAGCGGAGTTCGCCGACCTCAACGCGGCCCTGGAGCAAGTCGAATCCGAACAGGAGCCGAAGCCACAACCAGAGCAAAAAGTGGCGGAAGTCGGCGACGCACAGAAAGAAGCCGCCTTGTTGAATGCCTGGCGCGAAGCGGCCCAGCCCGCCCGCGAAATTCGCGCCAAGGCCTGGCATGACCTGAACGCGCAGCATCAAGCCGCGCGGGAATCCCTGTTCGCCAGTCTGGCTCAGCAACGCGCAGAAACCGTCAAGAATGGGGGCGATCCCGATGTGCAGACGTTCGAGGCCGCCAAGCAAATCGAGCATCTGCAGAAACAGCAAGCCGCCGAGCGCAAGACCCTGGCCAGCAGCCTGCCTCTCGTTCCGACCCTGCGCGAGTTTCTGGAACCTCGCGCCGAACACGACCCCGTGGCCGCCCGCCTGCTCGAACAGGAAAAACGCCGCGATCCCGCGCAGCAAAGCATCCGGGGCCGGCGCACCGCCGCGATGGAACCCGAAGTGCTCGATGGCCTGACCCACGACATCGAGGACGGCCCGCCGAAGTGCGTTCACTATGCCCGCGATGGCCAACGGGTGATGACCGACCGGGGCGAGCGGGTCGATCTCTACCACGTCGATGACCGCGAGATCGAGGCCGCCCTGCGCCTGGCCGAGCAGAAGTACGACATGGACAAAGGGCTGCAACTCAACGGCAGCCGCGAATTCCAGGAGCGCACCGCCGAGATTGCCGGTCGCATGGGTCTGAAAGTGCAGAACCCCGAACTGCAACAGACCTGGCAGCTCGGCCGCCTGCAAACCCTGCAGAGCGAAGAACTCGGTGCAGACACAAGACTCACCGCGCCAGCAGTCGGCAAGGGCAGCGTTGAAGCGGTCCGCGCAGATCATGGCGGCGACAGGCGCGCCTACACCGTCGATGCACAAGCCATGCAGGCCGAAGCCTTGCTCGGCAAGCTCGACATCCACGGCTTCGACGCCCTCGAACGCGCCTCGCGCGATCAGCCCCTCACGCCAGAGCAGCGCACCCAACTGCAGGGCCATGACGAACAGACCCGCCTGATTGACGACAAGGATCGCCTCACTCCGCTGGGCGAGCGCGTGACCGAGCGCATGTGGGCCAAGATCGAGACCGAACGGGATCAGCTTCAGCAACAACTGCGCACCCGCAACATCGACGAAGAGCTGAAAAAACGCGAAGCGCAGGAACAAAAGCAAGAGCGCACCGAAGAAAAGGCGCAGGAAAAAGCCGTGGAACGTGAAGTCGTCGCCCATGAGCGCGCCGAAGAACGCGAGGTCGAAGCGCCGCAGCGCGCGCCTGTCCGTTCCCGACCGCGGCAACCCAGCCGCGACATGAGCCTGGGCGGCTGAGCCTCCTGTCCCCACGCCACAGAGTCTCTCCGTGGCGCGTCGTGCGCCACGGCCTATCTCACAGGAGCCCGTCATGCAAAACCCCGAAACCCCAGCCGTCGTCCCTGCGGACGGCGCCCCCGAGTTTGAGTCCATCTTCGTCCCTGACCGCGCCACGGCCGAAGCGCTCGGCGCGGACTTCGAAGATGACACGCAAACGGAGGCTGATCATGGCTGAGAACATCAAACCCGATCACCCCGTCAAACCCCCGCGCGACCTGCGCCAGGAACTCACCGACAAACTCGTTCAGACCTTGGGGCAGGGACAGATTCCCTGGGACAAGCCCTTTGCCGCGTTGCGGGCAGGTCTGCCGCGCAATATGGAAACCGGACGGGAATACCGCGGCGGCAACCGCCTCATGCTGATGCTGGAGCAAGCCGATCGGGGTTACACCGATCCGCGCTACGGCACCGTCAAGCAGATCAACGCCCTGGGCGGGCGCATCAAAAAGGGCGAACACGGCCTGCCCGTCGAGCTGTGGAAAGAGCAACCCTTTTATGCCCGCAAGGACATCAGCGTCATGCTCAACGGCATGCGGGTGAAGGTGTTCAGCGAGAAGAACGGCCGGGCGGAGGTCGGCATGCCGACTGACAAGGACGCCACCCTGCACGTCAAGACCACCGATCTGCGCGTGCAGCGCCGCACCGAACAAGGCCCGCAACATCTGAGCTGGGACAAGGCGCGCGAACTCGACACCTGGACTTCTCGCGTCCACACCGTGTTCAACGTCGCACAATGCGAGGGGCTGAAACTGGAGCCCCTGGCACCCGCGCCGACCTTCGACCCGGTGACGCGAGGCGAGTCGCTCAAGGAGGCCATGGCGCGCGATGGACTCAGCTACGGCGAGCATCCCGAGCACGCCTTCTATTCTCCCAAGCGTGACCAGGTGGTTCTCCCTCCGCGCGGCGCCTTCAATTCCGAGCTGGGCAACGAGGAGGGCGCAGCGCGCTACTACGGCACGCTGCTGCACGAGATCGGCCATGCCACGGGCGCAGCACACCGTCTGAATCGTGAAGGCATCACCGGTGGTCACCGCTTCGGCTCGGAGGGCTACGCCAAGGAAGAGCTGCGCGCCGAGATGTTCAGCCTGTTCGCGGCCGCCCAGACCGGCATTCCGCATGACGCCGAACGTCACGCCGCCTACGTTCAGGATTGGGCCAAGGTGCTCAAGAACGACAAGAACGAAATCTTCCGGGCTGCCGCGGAAGCGGGCAAGGCGGTGGACTATGTGCTCGCCAAAGAGCAGGCCTTGCAAATCACACAGGAGCGGCAGGCTTCTGCAAGGGCAGCGGAGATGGCTGCAGAGCCAGCGCAGCAGCCAGAATCAGCGCAAGGCAAGCTCAAGACCGTCGAGATCGACGCCCCCGCGCATTGGGGCAGCGCTCTGGTCAACCGCGATGAATGCGGACTGGGCGAGAGCGAAGCCGCCTGCGTCAAGGACTGGGTCGGAAAACAAGGCGTCGGCTGGCCGGTCTCCATGTCCGAGCCCTTCATGGGTCGGCACGAAGGCTTGCTCACCGAGATGGCAACCTATTCCTTCCTGGTGCCGCAAAAAGACATCGGCCCGAGCGTGGACGGCGGGCTGAATCCAGATGCAGGCAAACCCACTGGAAAACCGCCAACCCTGCACGAAGCCCTGGAGTCCAGCGGGTGGAAGCGCACGCAGGGCGGTTCCTATGAAAAGACCTTCCTGCTGGACAAGGACAAGAGCAAAGGCGGCGAGTTCACGCACGGCAAGGGAACCGTCGAGAAAATCCTGAACGTCAATACCCGGTCCAGTGGCTTTGTGATCGCACAGGGATGGGACGACATTCCCGTCCCCGTCAAGGACGGCTTGTCGCCCACGGAGCGCGTCGCTGAACTCGATCAGGCGGCCAAACAGCTTCTGATGTCCGAGCATGGAAAAAGTCTGGGCGTGACGGCCATTCGCGGCAAGGGTGAACCAGAGGTTCAACCCGAGCCTCCGGCGCACGACAGGATGCAGGAGGCACTTCTGCGTGAAAACGAATTGCTGTCCAAGCAGCCTCACGAACTGACCTTTGCCGAGTTCGCCACCGTTGCCACGGCGCAGAAACTCGGCCCGAACCATGGGCGGGAATGGGTCGTGTTCAACGGCAGCGCGCAGCGCGGTGAACTGATGGGCTACGCCGAGGGCCCGACCGCGAACGATGCGCTGCGCATGATGCACAAAAACCGGGTCAACAACGCGCTGTACGACAACATGCCTGATGCGGTTCATCCGCCGGGCATGGAACCCAAGAGCATGCCGCCTCAGCATGTGCTCGATGAATACCCCGATCTGAAAGAGAAGTTCGCGCCGGCAATCGAAGCGCATCGTCAGATGCTCGCCAAGGAAGACCGAAACGCAGCCGAGTACCGGGAGATGACGGAGCCCAGCGCCTACGAAAAAGCCGTCCAGAACTTTGTCGCGAATGGCGGCAAGGAGCCGGAAGCGCGCCGCATCCTGGACAGCGAGATGGCGGGTGAGGTGTCGTCCAAAGCGCTTGCGGATGCCCTGGCGTTCCACTGCTTCGCCGACGCCGTAAGCGCCGACAAACTGGCTGCCGACATCCTCGCCGAACAAAACCGCAAGGTTCTCGACAAGGAAGACCGCAAGGCAGCCGAGTATCAGGTGATGAACCAGGCTGAGCAGGGAGCAGGCAAGGACAAGTCCAGCGCGCCCGATCGATCCGCCGAGAAATCCTCCGAACCGCCCGAGGCTGACCAACCCGAGCGCCCAGCCCGTCCCCATCCTCGTCTTCGCCAGTCGAACCGCAAGGCCGCGGCGATGGAACGCTGAACCCAGCACGCCCAGCGGCCGGTGGCGAAAAACCGCCGCAGCGCGCGACCGGATTCCTTCCCCCCCCTGTTGGCGATCCTTGCCGGGGCGCACGCCGACTGGCCCACGTCACGGGCCGCCCCCAAACCTTTCCAGGCAGCACGACCATGAGCACCGCATCCGAAGCCATCTACCACATCCCCAAGGCGCAGAAAGACATCACCCGCTTCGTCTGGACGGGTCTGGGCCTGTTCATCATGATCGTGCTGCTGTCCACCTGGGCGGCCACCGAATACGCCGCCTGGGCCTTCGGTTTCACCCCGGCGCTGGGTGCGCCCATGATCCCGCCGTGGCTCTATGCCCCCTACGACATCCTGATCTGGACCTTCAAATACAACCGCATCGAATACGGCCAGGCCGTGCTGGACATCCTGGAACGCGCCCACCTCATCATGGGCGTCGGCGGCTTTCTCTCCCTGGTGCTGCCCGTAGGCATCGCCTACCGCCGCTCACGCAAGGCCGACGCCGAACGCAACGATCTACATGGCTCGGCGCACTGGGCTGCCGCCCCGGAAGTCGCCGCCGCAGCCATCCTGCCCGACGACAAAAACAAGGGCGGGGTGCTGTTCGGCGCCTGGAACGACGGCCAGCAGGTGCGCTATCTGCGTCACAGGGGGCCGGAACACATGATGGTGTTCGCGCCCACCCGCTCCGGCAAGGGCGTGGGCATCGTCATCCCCACCTTGCTGAACTGGGATCAATCCGTCCTGGTGCATGACATCAAGGGCGAGAACTGGGCGCTGACCAGCGGCTTTCGCGAGAAGGTGCTGGGGCATCGCGCCATCAAGTTCGACCCGACCTCTCCCGACTCCGCCCGCTTCAACCCCTTGCAGGAAATCCGCATGGACGGCAATCTGGTCAAGGATGTGCAGAACATCGCCACCATGATCGTCGATCCTGACGGCAAGGGCCTGAACGACCACTGGGCCAAGACCGGCTTCGACCTCATGACCGGGGTGGTCCTGTTTGTCTTGCTCTATTGGGACGGCAATAGCCCAGACGCCCGCCTGCGTTGCCTGCATACCGTGCAGGCCATCCTCTCGGACGGCGGCCCGATCCGCGAGATCGCCAAGGAAGCGGCCGAGCGCAACCAGGCCGAGGACGCCGAGCCGATGGAAGGCTCGCAGGCCGTGATGACCTACATCCGCGATGTCGCCCTGGAGAAAGGCGCACAGACCGACGATCCCCATGCACGCACCGGCTGGGCCGCCGTGGCGCAGGCCAGCCAGTCCTTCCTGAACAAGGCGCCGAACGAAGCCTCGGGCGTTCTGTCTACCGCGCTGTCCTTTCTCTCCCTCTACCGCGACCCCATCGTCGCCGACAACACCCGCGTCTCCGATTTCACCCTGGAAAGCATCATGGGCGGCGCTGATGTGGACGGCAAGCCGGAATCGAGGAAGACGGCGCTGTATCTGGTGGTGCCGCCCAGCGACAAGGATCGCCTCAAGCCCCTGCTGCGCCTGGTGCTCAACCAGGCGGTGCGCCGACTCACAGAAGGGATGGACTTCGACGCGACCGGTGCCAGCAAGAGTCGCTACCCCCATCGTCTCCTGCTGCTGCTCGACGAATTCCCCAGTCTGGGCAAGCTCGACATCTTCCAGGAGGCGCTTGCCTTCATCGCCGGCTACGGACTCAAGGCACTGTTGATCGTGCAGGACTTGAGCCAGCTCTTTGCCGCCTATGGCAAGGATGAATCCATCATCAGCAACTGCCACATCCGCGTGGCCTATGCCCCGAACAAGATCGAGACGGCCGAGCTGCTGAGCAAGATGGCCGGTCAGGCGACCGTCAGCCACACCCAGCGGCAATACAGCGGCAACCGGCTTGCGGTGGTGCTGCAGAACGTCAACACCAATGAGCAGATCGTGCAGCGCCCACTGTTGACCCCCGACGAGTGCATGCGCCTGCCGCCCGACGACGAGCTGGTCTTCGTCGCAGGTCACGCCCCCGTTTACTGCCAGAAGATCAAGTATTACCAGGACGCAGCGCTGGCCGAGCGCATCAAGCTCGGTGCGGCGACGAGCACGGGGAGACTGGCATGAGCATTCCCTACGCCATCGAACAGGCGATCTCATGCCGCAGTCGGCCGCGCTGGCATCGCCTCCTCATCCCCATCGCGGCGCTGGCAACGACCGCCCTGGCCATCAACCTCCTGGGGTGGCTCGGCTGGCGGGTCAACTGGACCGAGAGCGAGCCGCTTGGCCTGTATCGCCTGCTGCCCGTCACGGCAAATTCCCGCATCGTCCGCGGCGAACGCGCCGAGTTCTGTCCCCCTGCGACGGTGACGCCGCAGGCCTTCCCCTTCTATATGAAAGTGAAAGGCGACTGCCCGGGCGGCGGCATGCCGATGTTCAAGCAGATCGTCGGTCTGCCCGGCGACCGCATCACCGTCACTCCTCAGGCCGTGACCATCAACGGCAAGACCCTCCCTCACAGCGGCCAGCTTCCCGGCTCCCCGAGCTTTCCAGAGGTGCATCTGCCTCACCAGCACGGCGTGTTCACCCTCGGCCCCGATCAGTTCTGGATGTATGGCAGTGGAGATCGTCCAGCGCTGGCCGCCCAGAGTTTCGACAGCCGCTACTGGGGGCCGATCACCCGAAATGACATTCGCCGCATCACCGGCTGACGCATCTGTCCCCACCCCGCAGAGTCCGGGCAGGGCGCCAACGTCTGGTGTCTGTTTCCCCAATCTGAAAGGCCTCATCATGAAACGTCTCAAAACGCTTTCCATCCACCACCGTCTGCGGGCTGCGGTCGTGCGGCGCCTCGTGCTCGCCTCTGCCGTATTCGCCGCCACCATGGCCGACGCCTTCGCCACCGGCGCGGGCGGCTTGCCGTGGGACAGCGCGGTCAGCACCCTGCAGAACGACCTGACCGGCCCGGTGGCCACGGCCATCAGCGTCATTGCCTTTCTGGCTGCGGGCGCCGCCCTGGTGTTCGGCGAAGAACTCGGGGGCATTGCCAAGAAGGCCTTGTACGTCGTACTCGGCGTGGCCTTCATCGTCCTGGGCAACAAGTTCCTCCAGGTGCTCGGACTGACCGGCGCCCTGGTGTTCTGAAGATGCACCCCGCCCTCTCACAGGCCGGGCAAGGCGGGGAGGCGACTCCCCGTCCCCAACTGCCCGAAGTCCTGATCGCCGTCGTGCAGGCCCTGGTCGAGCAGGGCTGGGAGTTGCCGCAGATTGTTGCGGCGCTGCGCCACACGGCCGACCTCACTGAATTCACTGACCGCGTGACCGGAGTTCCGCAATGAACGACACCAAAACCCCGATCCATGATTCGCTCAATCGTCCCATCCTGATGATGGGAGGTGAACGCCAACTGGTTCTGCTGCTGGCCATCGTGGCGGGCATTTTCATCTTCTCGTTGGCCAAGCTCTGGGCCGCTGTCATCGGCGTCACGCTGTGGATGGTCGGCCAGTGGGCGCTCTCCCGCGCGGCCGCCTACGACCCCATCCTGTCAAAGACCGGCGGACGCTTGCTCAAATATCGCCGCTACTACCCGGCACAGGCCAGCCCCTTCGCCAAGGATCGCGAGGTGCGGTCATGATGGCGCTGAGGGAGTTCCGCTCTGCAGCCTACAGCCTGCCCGACCTGCTGCCCTGGGCGGCGCTGGTGGACAACGGAATCGTGCTGACCAAGAGCGGGGGTTTGATGGCCGCCTGGGAATATCACGGCCCAGATCTGGACTCTTCCACGCAGGAAGAACTCGGCGCGATGGCTGCCCGCGTCAACGCGGCCTTGAAACTGGGCGACGGCTGGGTGCTGCACTGCGACGCGGTGCGCGCGCCCGCACCGGGCTACGCCCCGCCCGGCGCGTTCCCCGACCGCACCACACGACTGATCGACGACGTCCGCCGCAACAGCCACGAGCACAGCTTCGTGGGCTACCGCAGCCGGTTCATTCTCACCGTCACCTGGTTCCCCATGCCAGACGCCGCGAGCAAAACGGCCGATCTGTTTGTCGAGGGGCGGGTCAAAGCCACGGCCAGCCGCAATCTTGAACGCTTCAAGGAGCAGATCCGGGAACTGGAATCCCGTCTCTCGACGCTGCTGGAGATCCGTCGTCTCAAAGACAACATCGACCCTCGCACCGGCGTCCTCACCAGTCCGTTGCTGGCCCATCTGGAACAGTGCGTGAACCTGTTGCCGGATCGCCGCCCCTTCCGCATGGCGCAAGTGCCCATGTACCTGGACGCCGTGCTCGGCCAGTACGATTTCACGACCGGCTTCATCCCGCGTATCGACCGCCGCAGCCTGTCCTGCATCGCGCTGACCGGCCTGCCGCCCGAGAGTTTCCCCGGCATTCTGGACATGCTCTCAAGATTGCCGGTGTCGTACCGCTGGAGCAGCCGTTTCATCTATCTCGACCCGGGCCAGGCCGAGAAGACGCTCAACAAATACCGCAGCAAGTGGGCACAAAAGCGCAAGAGCATGATGAATCTGCTGCGCGAAAACGCCGGCGGCCAGGCCACCCACATCAACGCCGACGCCGACCGCATGGCCAACGACGCCGTGCAGGCGCTGGCCGAAGCGTCCAGCGGCATGGTGCTGTTCGGCTACTACACCAGTGTCCTGCTGCTCTCGCATGAAGACCCGGAAGTCCTGGACGAATCCACCCGGGAAATGGTCAAGCTCATCGAGACCCGCGGCTTCGGCGCCCGTGTGGAGGACGTGAACGCGGTCGAGGCCTATCTCGGCACGCTGCCCGGCAATACCGCCGCCAACGTGCGCCGCCCCATCCTCCATACGCTCAATCTGGCCCACCTGTTGCCGCTGACCGCCGTCTGGGCCGGGCCAGAGCACAATCCTTGCCCGTTCTACCCGCCGAACAGCCCGCCGCTGCTGCAGGCCAAGACCGACGGGGGCACGCCCTTCACCCTCAGCCTGCATGCGAGCGATCTTGGTCACAGTGCCATCCTCGGTCCGACCGGCGCCGGAAAGAGCACGCTGCTGGCCCTCGTGGCGGCGCAGCAATTTCGTTATCCGGGCGCACAGGTCTTCGTCTTCGACAAGGGCTATTCGATGCTGCCCCTGTGCTGGGCGGCCGGCGGCGAGCACTACGACATCGCGGGCGAGCAGGGTGATCTGGCCTTTTGTCCACTGGGCCGGGTCGATGAGCCTGCTGAGCGTGTTTGGGCTGCCGAATGGCTGGAACAACTGTGCGAGCTGCAGGGCGTCAAGATGTTGCCTCACCATCGCCAGGAGCTGTTCCGCGCGATCACCCAGCTCGGCGCTTCGACCGAGAAGATGTCGCAGCGCACCCTGACCAACTTCCTGGTACTGCTGCAGGATCAGAGCCTGCGCGAAGCCCTGCAGGCCTACACCCTGCGCGGCATGGCCGGCCACCTGCTCGATGCCGAAACCGACAGCCTGGGGCAGGACGTGTTCCAGGTCTTCGAGATGGAGCACCTGATGAACAAGGGCGACAAGCTCGTGCTGCCGGTGCTGACCTATCTGTTTCATCGCATCGAGCAGCGCTTCAAGGGCCAGCCCACACTGTTGATCCTCGATGAAGCCTGGATCATGCTCAGCCATCCCGCTTTCAAGGCCAAGATCCGGGAATGGCTCAAGGTGCTGCGCAAGGCCAACGTCGCCGTGGTGTTCGCCACGCAGTCCCTGACCGATCTGGTGCGCTCGGGCATCGCCGACGTGATCTTCGAGTCCTGTCCGACCAAAATCTTTCTGCCCAACCCCGAGGCCGAGACCGAGAACATCCGCCCCCTGTATGAGGGCGTGGGGCTCAACGCCCGGCAAATCCAGATTCTGGCCTTTGCCACTCCGAAGCGCCAGTACTACGTCATGCACCCGGACGGGCGCCGTCTGTTCGATCTTGGCCTGACCGGCACCGAACTGGCCTTCGTCGGGGCCAGCGGCAAAAACGACATCGCGCGCATCCGGCAACTGCGCGAGACCCTTGGCGATGCGTGGCCCGCCCAATGGCTGCGTGAACGCGGCCAAAACCACGCCGCAGAACTTTGGGAGTCCTACGAATGAAAAAGACCCTTCTCGCCGCCTCGCTTGCGGCGTTGCCGTTGCTGGCCTGGGCCGACGGACAAGCGTCCATCAAGGCCGACAGCCAGACCAACCTCGGATCGACCTACACCGCTGGCACGGCCAGGACGCTTGAATCCGCCTACAGCGGCGCGGCGACGACCGCGGGCACGATCGCACAGCAGGATCAGCAGAACGCGCAGCAGATGTACGGCGTCTGGCAGACCGACCTGTCGAACGCCGCCTACTATCAATCGCAAGCAGCCTCTGCACAAGCCGCCGCCAACTCGGCTTCGGATCAGACCACGGCGGCACAGTACGCCCAGCAGGCTCAGGACGCTGCAGCCCAAGCCGCCTACTGGTCGAACCGGGCGCAGCAGGACGGCGACGCCTATCAAGCCTGGCTCGACGCCGCCAATCAGGCGCAGTCCACGAGCAGCCAGCAAACCGCCCTTTCCAATGAGCAGGGCGCGCTCGCCGATCAGTCCGCGCAGTCGCAGCAATCGAGCTACGACACGCTGATGAATACCGATGTGCCGCAGGCGCAGACCGACACGTCCGCACAGGCCAACCAGTCCAGCCAGACCAGCGCCCAGCAGGGCCTGTCCAGTGTCCAGCAGCAGACCGGCGTGCAGCAAGGGCAGGTGCAGCAAGCCGCGTCCAGCCACAGCGCCGACATCGGCTATCTGGCCGCAGCCGCCGCCCCGCAGGCCGTCATGGCAGGTATGGCGATGGGTGAACAGACCGCCAACATCACGGCCGTTCATGCCGCACAGGCCGCCGCAGCCTGCTCGGGGTGGAATCCCGGCTGCGCCGCGTACTGGTGGGGCGTGAACGCCGCCGCGCAGTCCACGGCCAACAGCCTTTACGCCGCGCAAATGGCCGCAGCACCGGCGCTGGCCGTGACGTACATCGCTGCGGGCACGCAAGCGGCCAAGCAGTCCTTTGACCAGGTGCAGCAGCAGATCGGGCAGATGACCGGCGTGCAGCAGCAGACCTCGGCCAGCCTGCCGACTTCGGTCGGCCAGACGCCCTACACCGTCACGAACGATACCCGCTACCAGTCGGTGGGATCAAGCCAGAACCAGCAGCAAGTCCAGCACGCTCAGGAAAACACCGACGCGACCTGGCAAGGCGCGCAGGACTGGTCGTCCGGCCAGATGTATTCCAAGCAGGAACAGGCGGCAAGATCGATCCAGCAAACCGATCTGTCCAGCGCGGTCACCGCGCCGAGTGTCGGCGCGCAGCAAGCATGGCAGGGCGCGGCAGATATTGCCGGGCAGGAGGCCGACCAGAACGCGACCTGGGCGTCCTGGTATGGCGACCGGCTGCAACAGGACGAAGACCGCCAGAACCAGTCGGCCGCTGCCGTACAGGCCGACACCACGGGGCAGGCCCAAGCCATGAACGGTGCTGCGGCGCAATCTGCCGTCACCTCGTTCAACGCCACGATGCAATCGATCAACGCCGCTGTTGCGGCCAAGTAAGGAGAACCGCCATGAAGACGATGAACAAATCCCTGATCGCCATCGCTCTGTCCCTGGCCGGCCTTGCGGCGATGCCCGGCGCCCACGCCTCCGGCGCCATCGCCGGGGCGACCCTGCCCGAGCAGATCGTGCAGGAACTGACGATGGTCGAGCAGCTCAACAACGCCATTCAGCAGGTGCAGCAGGGCTTTCAGAGCCTGTACAACCAGGCGCTGAATCTCAAGAACCTGCCGATGCAGATGTGGCCGAACGTGTCCGGGCAGCTTCAGCAGCTTGTGCAGCTCGTCGGACAGGCCAAGGGGCTGAGTTATGCCGCGCAGAACACGGTAGCCGCCGTGCAGCAACAGTTCGGCGCACCCGATAGCGTGCTTGGTAACTACAACGCCAGCCTGCAGAAGTGGACCGGCGATCTCGATAGCCAGATCTCCGGCGTTCTCCAGCAATATGGGCTCAATGCACAGAAGTTCCAGACGACGCAATCAGCGCTCCAGCAGATTCAGGATGCCAGCCAGTCCGCCGCCGGGCGCATGCAGGTTATGCAGGCCGGTAACCAGATCTCTGGGCTGATGGTCAACCAGATGCAGGGCTTGCAATCCGACATTCAGGCCGGGAATCAGGCCATGCTGAACTACATGGCCATGCAGGCGCATACGCAGGTGAATCAGTCCAACAGCGTGACGCCCATCCTGACCGCGCCCACCGGGCCGGGCGCATTCTGAGGAGCCATGATGCGACCTGCCACCGCTGCAACTTGGCGAATCACCCTTCCGACCCGCTCGCAATGGGCCGTTGCGGCCGGGTTGATGCTCCTGCTCGCGGTGGCGGTCAGTGCGCACGCCGCGCCTGCGCCCACCCCGACAGGCGGCCCAGGGGGCCAGGGATACCTCGACACCATCAGCTCCCAGTTTCAAGCCGCGACCACGGGCTGGATGACCACGGCGCAGGGCTATGCCTTCAAGATTTTTACGGCGCTGGCCGCCATGGATTTGTCCTGGTGGGGGATCAAGCAGGTTCTCAAGAAGAACGATCTTGCCGATTTCATCGCCGGGGCCACCCTGAAAATCGCCTCCATCGCCTTCTTCTACACCATCGTCAAGTACGCGCCGACGTGGATGCCGCTCATCACATCGAGCTTCATGGACATGGGAAAGGCCATCGGCGGTGCGAGCGCTGCAACGGCATCGCCCTCGGGCGTGATGTCGATGGCATTCTCCGTGGTGCATCAACTCTATGAGGTCTACAACAAAGCGCCGGGCGGCCTGGGGAACATCGGCAGCAACCTGTTCCTGGCCATCATCATTGCCATCACCTCGCTGCTTGCCTTGATCGGATTCGGCCTCGTTGCACTGCAGCTGTTGATGACGCTGATCGAGACCTATCTGGTCGGCGGGGCGGGCTTGGTGATGCTGGGCTTCACGGGATCCGGCCTGACCAGCAGCTTCGGAGAGAAATACATCGGTTATCTGGTCAGCGTAGGCATCAAACTGCTGATGATCTATGCCATCATCGGGCTCGGTCAGAATCTCATCAACAGCGAACTGGCGTACATCGCCCAATACACCGGGAAGTCGCTTCCGCCGACCGACCTGTTGACTGTCGGCGTCAGCATGCTCATCTACGGGGTCATCGGTATGCAGGCGCCGGGGCTTGCTGGCAGCCTGATGAATGGCTCGCCCAATATGTCGCTGGGCAATGTGGCGGGCGGTGCGGCAGCCATTGCTGGCGGCATGGCCGCAGCAGGCGCGGCAGGTGTTGCGGCCTACGCCAGCGGCGCGAAAGGCCTCGACAAAATGGCCGGGCTGCTTGGCGCCGGTTCGGGCGGCGGCGCCTCGGGCGCGGGCGGCGCCATTGCCGGCGCAGAAAAGCTCGCCGCACTCGGACAGATGACAGGCTCAGGCGGCGGCAAGCCCGCAGGCGGCATGATGGGTTCCATCGGAGGCGGAGCGAAAGGCGGCGGTGCTTCCACGTCAGCCCCAACTTCCGGCACGCCTGCAGGGTCGCTGGCCGGTGCGGGCAGCGTCGGAGCCAATACCGCCCGCATGGGCCAGGCGGCTCAAGCGATGATGGAAGGCAAGGGGATCGGTGGCCCGTCGAGCACACCGCTGCGTCCTTCTGCGACACCCGCACCGGCGCAACCTTCACAAGCGCCGAGCGCACCACCGAAAGGCCTCATCGATGCGCTTGGCGCACCATCCGGCGAGAGCGGGCGGACTGATCTGGACAAGCCGCCAGGTAAATCGGACCGTGACCCGTTCGACGTGCTGAAAGACAACGTCGGCAAGGTTGCGGACACGAAAGACGACATCGCCCGCCATGAGGGCGGGGGTGGCAGCGGCATTCAGATCCGCCTCGGCCATGTGGAGCACTGACATGGCTGACGACAAGAACCGCCTGCGCAGGCAGGTCGCCGATGAAATCGGTGCGAGTCTTTCCCGGGCGATTCAACGCGACCGCAAAAGCCTGGTGATCCTGCTGCTGCAGATCGTCAACGCCGTCTGGTTCGCTGTGCTGTGGGAGCATGCCTTCAAGCCGCCCGCAGCCACCGTCATTTGGTCGGTTTTCTTTGCCGCCTCGATGGCCGTGTCGATCACGATCGAGAGACGGCGGCCATAACGCGCGACTATGGCGCGTTCGGGCCGTGGCTGGCCCCTACTGCGGCACTCATGGCTGCAGTTCGTTGAGCGTCACGCCTAGCGCCGATGCGAGGGCCTTGAGAGTCTTGGCCACTCCGGTCCGCTTGCCCGTCTCGATCTGGCTGAGATAGGCCTTGCTGATGCCGGCCTTCTCGGCCAAAGTGTCCTGAGTGAATCCGCGGTATTCGCGCCAGGCCTTGACAGGATGGGTCCCGTCCAGGATGGCATGCGCGACCGCGCCCGGCACCCGGAATCCATCGTCGGAAGCTTTCACGGCATCGAACAGGGCAACGTCATCCAGGTTCTCGGCGGCACGCAAGAGCCGCGCAAACAACGCCATCGGAACCACAGCGTATTCCCGCTTCCCGTTGCGTTCGATGAATTGAATCGTGCTCATTGGTACGCACCTCCTCGTGGGGCAACCGCCAGGATCATCACCACCAGTCGGTCATCATGAATCTCGTAAATCACGCGCCAATTGCCGACGCGCAACCGATAGCCAGGGCGCCCCTGCAGCTTCTTCACGTTGTTGTTCGGTCCGTGGGGCGCAGCCGCCAACTGCTCGATTTTTTCGCGCACCGTCGTTGCCAGATTGTGTGGCATGGCCTTGAGGCTCTTGAACGCTTCGCGGCTGTATTCGATCGAGTACATGGGACAATGTTAGCGGAATGCAAACTATTCTGCAAACTCTATTGCTCGATTGATTCGCTGCGCGAGTTGGCGGCGCACCGCGCCGTTGGAGTTGCGTCGGCGCAAAGCACGGACGTGGGTTCCCTGACAGACGCATCAACCGCTGATGCAGTTGTCCCCACCGCGCAGAGTCAGGGCAAGGCGCCAATGTCTGGCGCCGCAACCCTGGAGAACGGTATGGCCGAAGCCAACCCCTACCTCAACGCCCGGCGCGAGTGGGATGAGCGTTATGGCGACGCGCTCGCCCGCGCAAAGACCTGGCGTCTCGCCGCCTTCGCCAGCCTGGCCGTCGCGGCGATTGCGGTCGCCGGCATCACCTACATCGGCGGGCAAAGCAAGATCCAGCCCTTCGTCGTCGCCCTCGACAAGATGGGCAACCCGGTGGCGATGGCGCAACCCGCGGGCGGCAACGCCGTCAGCCAGCGCATCATCGAGGCGCAGGTCGCCAACTGGGTGTGGACGGCGCGCAGCGTCATCCCCGATCCCCTTGCGCAGAAGGCGCTCATCGCCAAGGTCTACGCCATGGCCGGGAGCAACGCCGGGTCTTACCTCAACACCTACTACGCCGCCCACCCGCCCTTTGGCGACTTCACGGTCAACGTCACCATCACCAGCGTCCTGCCCGTCAGCAAGGACACCTGGCAGGTCGGCTGGGATGAGCAGCGCTATGAGGGCGGTCAGCCCAAACCGGTTGAACACTGGCGGGCCAACATCACCACGGGCCTTGACCCCAAGCTGGCCGACAACCCCCAGGTCATGCTCGACAACCCGCTGGGTCTGTTCGTCAAGAACGTGACCTGGACGCAGATCGTCGGCGGCGCCAAGTGACCGCTCTGATGGAACACCAGAAAGCCGCCGCCCGGTGGAGCGGGCGCTACATCCTCTCCGCCTTACTGGAGTCGATTGGGCAAGCCCTGGTTCTGTGTGTGCCAGTCGTCCTGCTCGTCATGCCCTTTGTATTTGATGCCGCAGGCTACCGCTTCATCCCCTACTTCTATGCCGTCTGGCTCGCGGCGGTCGGTCTGCCGACCTGGCTGCTTGGCGTCATCGTGCGCCCGCGCATCCTGCGACCGGATTTTGTCAACTCCATCATGCTCTATCAGGAGGATCAGTCATGACACACCGCAAAACCCTGCTCGCCATGGCCATCATGGCCGCTGCGGCAAGCGCCCACGCAGCGCCGCCGATGGCTTCTGCCTCTCAGCCCAAGTCAGAGATCAAAACCACGACATCGCCGCAGCTGCAGACCAGCCACCAAATCTATGACCTAAAAGCGCCGATTCCGCTGTCCTGGAGGGCCACCTCGGCGGCCGCGCAGACCTGGCTCAACACCGGCAGCGCTCCCAGCATGGTCGGCACCAACGGCATGGTGATGTATGCCTACGGCCAGAGTCAGCCCACCATCACCTGCGCGCCGCTGCACATCTGCGTCATCAACCTGCTGCCTGGCGAACACATCACCAACCTGTCCATTGGCGACAGCGTGCGCTGGCTGGTGCAGACCGCCGATGCCGGCAAGACGCCGGTGGTCGTCGTCAAACCGACCGCCGCTGGCCTGACGACCAATCTGGCCGTCACCACCGATGCGGGCCGGGTGTACTACATGACCCTGGTCAGCGACAAGCACAACTATGTGCCGCAGATCGGGTTCTACGATCCGCAGCAGCTGGTCATCAACATGGAACAGCAGGCCGCTCAGCAGCGGGCGGCCGAAGCGGCGCAGGCTGCCGCCAAGAAGCAGGAAGTCGTTGCCCCGCTGGGTCAGATCGATCCCTCTACCCTGGACTTCAACTACACCTGCAAACCCGACGACGGCCACGCCGACCTGGAGAACGATGATCTGTTGCCGATCCGTGTGTTCTCAGGCAGCGGTCACACCTACCTGCAGATGCCGGGCAAGATGCGCTACACCGACGCGCCCGCCGTGTTTAACGTCACCAACGACACCACCGAGCTGCTCAACAGCCGTCTGGTGCACGGCTACTTTGTCATCGACGGCCTGCCGCAGAAGTTCAAGCTGGCCGTCGGCGTCGGCAAAGACTCACGCAGCGTCACCTGCCATCACGGGCAGATGAACGCGGGCTGGTGGGCACGCTGATGGAGGCCATGATGACCGACCCTAAACAACCCGACACCCCAGAGGCCGACAGCCGCTTGCTCGCGCAGGACGTGGACGGAACCACAGCAGGCAAGAAGAAAGGTCTGAGCATCAAGGGCACCCCGCGCGAGGGCGGTGCGCGCCTGAGCAAGAACTTCAAGAAAGTGGCTTTCTTCGCAGGAGGCGTCATTGCTGGCGGCATGATTCTCGGCATCATGACCGCCGGGAACAAGTCGTCCGCCCCCTTTGACGGCAGCGACTCCGGGGCACAGCAGGTCGGCCAGACCAGCCCGGACATCGCAGCCATGCAGCGCGCCGCAGCCCAGGCAGCGGCTGCGACGCCAGAGCACGGCGCATCGAACCCGGCCCAACCCCATGCTTCAGCCAGTGCACCAGCCAACCCCTTGCAAACCCCAGGCGCAACCCTGGCTACAACCGGCAACCCACAACAACTCACCCCTGCCCATAAATACCACCAGTGGCTGGAAGAGCAGCATTACAAAGAGCTGGAGGGTGCCGTGCTGGCAGCCCAGAGCGCGCACCTCGCCAAGGTTGAGCTGGCATCGCCGAGCGCAGGCGGACGGGGCGGTGCCGGAAGCGACACCGCCGACGCGCTGCGCCGCCTCGCACTCGGTGCAGCGCCCAAGCCCGGCGACCAGGAGCAAGCGCTGCAGAAGGCGATAGCCGCACTGCAAGGCGCGACAGGGCAGGGCGGCGCAGATCAGCCATCGCCGCAGCAGCAGAACAAAGGCTTCCTCGACGCCGCCCAGGCGAAGGGCGACAGCGGCTATCTCCCTGCCGCCGTGCAACCACCCCTCGCCCGGCATGAACTCTTTGCGGGCAGCGTCATTCCCGCCGTGATGCTGACGGGGATCGACAGCGACCTGCCCGGCACCATCAGCGCCCAAGTGCGGCAGACCGTGTACGACAGCTTGAATCCCAGTGTCGTGCTCATCCCCCAGGGCACCCGCCTGATCGGCGAATACAGCAGCGAGGTCGCCTATGGTCAGAGTCGCGTTCTGGTGGCCTGGAGCAGGCTGATTTACCCGAATGGCGCCACCATCGACCTGCGCGGCATGGAGGGCACCGATGGCAAGGGCCAGGCCGGCTTCCACGACCAGGTGGACAACCACTCCTTCCGCGTCTTCGGCAGCGCCATCCTGATGAGTCTGCTTGGCGTCGGCGCACAGCTCAGCCAGCCGCAGAACTCCGGGGCACTGAACACCCCTTCCGCGAGCCAACAGGCTGCGGCAGCCACGGCGCAGCAGCTCAATAACGTCGGCACCAACCTGCTCAACCGCAACCTGAACATCCAGCCCACACTCGTCATCCGCCCGGGCTATGCGTTCAACGTGCTGGTGAATCGGACGATGATCCTGCCGCCATATCCGGGCCAATAAGGCGGAAGCCAAGGCTTGCCGCAGGGGGATATAGACGCTTCACGGCTGAAGCAAATCTACGGAAATCCCGTACAATGCAACCATGCGCACGGTCATCGAAACTCCGACGTTCCAGAAGCAGGCGGATCGCATCTGGGCCGAAGAGGATCGGCTGCAGTTCATCACATGGATCGCCGAGCATGCTGACGCGGGCGACGTGATTCCGGGAGCGGATGGGGCTCGGAAGGTGCGCTGGAAGCGCGCAGGCAGCGGCAAGTCCGGCGGGGCGCGCGTGATCTACTTTAACCTGACCGACGAGGAGGCCGTGCTGCTGGTGGCGGTCTACACAAAAGCTGAGCAGGACAACATGCTTCCCAAGGACATCCGAAAGGTGGTGTGAAATGGACGTGAACGAAATCGTCAGGGCTATCGAGGCCGACGCGGGCGAGCCGCTACCGGATCTGCGTCAGGCCCTGGAGGAGGCTCGGGCGCGGATGGGGCGCGTGACGACTCCCGAGCAGATTCTTGTGCGCAAGGCCCGAGAGGCGTCGGGATTGACGCAGGCAGCGTTCGCGGAACGCATCTCGACACCAGTCGCAACCTTGCGTGATTGGGAGCAGGGGCGTTTCGCCCCGCCCGGCGGCGTGCTGTGCCTGCTTCGCCTCATTGCACGTCACCCGGACTTGACGCAAGAGCTTGCCGCATGAAGGTGCAAGGGGGAGCTTGAGGAATGCCATCAGAATCTTTACTTCATGGTTCTGAACATGGTATTAACGCACTAAGTAATTGATTTTCAATCAAAATAGAATCCCCCTCTCTCCGCCAGAAATTCAATCAAATCAATGAGTTGCATGAATCGTCCCATGATTCATCCCACAATCGTGGGACGGCAGGCAGGTTATCCACAGGCTCATGTCGTTATAGTCGCCGCCGGCCACTCCCGCGTTTGAAACGCGGCTTCTCAGCGCCAGCACATCCCGGCGCAGCGCGTGAACCTCGACGACATCATCCTGGGCGAGTTCGCCGAGAACGAGCTGCGCAAGGACTTCACGGTGTCCGAGCGCGTGGCGATTGCCAAGGCGATTGAGCAGCGGCTGGCCGGGCGGCACGGAAGCAACCAGCATCAGCGCCGCGAAGTTGAGGATGTGGAAAATTTTCCACCTCCACAAAACGCGAAGTCCCGCGACCTCGCCGCTGAAAAAGCCGGGTTCGGCAGCGGCAAGCCTGCGACTCCCTTTTTTTGTAGTCGCGCCCTGCGACCATGCCTGCGACCATGAAAAAACCGCCCACAAGGGCGGCTGAAGATGCTGAGAGGGGAACCGCGCCAGCATAGGCCGGCCCCGCGCTGGGTGCAATTACTCGGGCGCGTCGACCAGTTCCCAGTCACCGGGCTGCGGCGGGACGTGCATGATGAGGTGCGGCCCGTCCTCCGTGCCGTCCGGGTCGACGCCGACGATGTGGATCTCCACCGGCTCGCGGGGCAGCGGGCGCAGCTGCTCCAGGCGTTCAAGCCGGCTCAGCAGGCGCTTGGTACGTGATTCCATGTGCAGCCTCCAGTTGGGCAATACGGGCTTCGATGATTTCGGCCTCGATGGCTTTGCGCACCTCGCCCAGCACATACACCAGGCGGGCGCCGTCCTGCGTGGCGATCTTGCCGGCGCGCATGTCGCGGTAGACGCTGTTCATCTCGCGCCGCACCGCCCCCAGGTTGTGCAGGTTGATGCGCCGGGGGGTAGGTAGCTCCACCACTTCAACCACGGCGCGGCTGTCGGCGGATTTCGTTGTGCGGCTGGGGCGGCTCATTTCAGGCGTTGGGGCTTTCCCATTCCAGCGTCGACCAGTTGAAGCGGCCGCCCTCGAGTTCGCCCGCAGCGACGCAGTAGCCCATCAGTTCGGCCGGTGGCAGCGACGTGGCCACGTCCCACGGAACCCCTCGCGCGGCCAGCATCAGGCACTGACGGAGGCCTTTGTCTTCGGCGACTTTTTTGCCGTGTCGATCACCTCCTGCTCATCCTTCGGGGTGAAGTGCTCGGCAATCGCCTCGACCACAGCGGCCATGCCGTCCTCGCCCAGGCGCTGAATCAGGCCTTCCACTTCGCGGCGGCTGCTGGGCTGCAGCACCTGCTCGCCGTCGATGGCGGCGACGTAGATCAGCGGCAGCGTCATGGACAGATACACGCGGTTCTCGGCCAGATCGCCCAGTGCGGCGACGAGGCGATACTGCACCAGCACGTTCGGGCGCTTGAGGGTGAGTTTCTTGCCGTCGCGGGTGTCAACGGTGATTTCGGCTTGCGTCATGCTGGGTGTCTCCAGTGGGTGAGAGGGAACGGGCCGCGCTGGCATCGCGCCGGGCGAAGGCGGCCAGCAGGGCTTTGGCTTGGTGCCACGGTGCCGGGAAGGCCTTGGCGGCTTGCACGGCGCGGATGTAGCTGGTGAGGGCGTTCATGCGGTGTCCTTGTCACATGGCGGGCGAGAGCGTCATGCCGGTAGTCGGCGGCAGCGCCGCGGGGTTGAAGGTGGTCGGGCCGCGCGGGTGCGCGGGCAGCAAGTCCTTGGTGACGCGGGCGCGCACGTCCTGCCCGTCGATCTGCACCTTGACGTGCACATTCGGCGGGGCTGGTGGGGTCGCCATCCATTGCGCCACCTGTCCGACGGCCTGCGGGCTGATACCGCCCCAGTTCTTGCCGGGGCCGGCGCCCAGGCGGTCGCGCATCTTGTCCACCAGCGGCGCGGCCTTGTGGCTGCTCGGGTGGGTCACGTCGTACAGCCAGCCGCCGAGGGTGTTGTCGCGGCCGGTGATCTTGCTGATTGCCTGGTCGAGTGCCCACTTGAGCGCGCTGCCCAGGGCATAGCCTGCCGCCGCGGCCAGCGCCACGCCCAGCGTGGCAATCACCCCGGCGCCGGCCGTCAGTGCCGACAGCGCCGATCCTGCGATTTCCGCGCCGGTGATTCGGGCCGCTGCGCCGATCACCATCTTTTCAAGCAACGTCCCGGTGCCGCTCACCATCAATTTGGACAGATTCCAGGCGCTGCGGGTGAACAGCGCGCCGCCGAAGACACCGGCAAGCCCGACACCCCAGGCGGCGCCGGGATGATCCTGCGCGAACTCTGCGGATTTCGCGGTGGCGGGCGCCAGCGCCGACAGGGCCGCATTCACCGGCCCCATGAAGGTTGCCGTCGCGTTGGTGATCGCCAGCTTCGCATTGGTGATCACCTGGTGCGCCTGCGCCGCGGGGTTGTTCTGCAGGGCCTCCTTGCGGGCAATGTCCGGGTTCTCCAGTTCGCGCATCGCCGCCTCGAGCATGGGCAGCATGGCACGCACCTTGTCATCGGACAGCAGCGCCGCGGCGCGCGCGCCTTGGGTGCCGAAGGCCTGCTTGAGCGCAGCCGAGCGGGCAATCGGGGACAGCTTGTCGATGCCGGCGGCCAGCCGGTCGATGAACAGCAGCGGGTCGAGCCGCCCTTGCTTGTCCAGGTAGGTGAGGTGATTCTGCGCATCGAGCAGCCCCAGGGCGCGCATCGCCGCAGACTGCTTGGTGTTGTGGAACAGCCCGGCGCCGAAGTTGCCCGGCACGGCATTCATGAACAGATCGGCGATCCACGTGCCGCTCTTGGTGTTCTGAATGCCCGCGCGCTGCAGCAGCGCCACCATGGTGAAGACTTTGGCCGGGTCGATGTCCAGCCCGGTGCGCAGAATCGGCACGGCGTAGCCGGCAGCGTTCTCGATGCGCGCCATGCTGGCGTTGGTCGCCAGGGACGTGCTCATCAACGGCCCGAGGATGTTGTGGATTGCCTGCGGGGTGTACGCCCCAGCCATGTGCGCGGCGCCGATGAAGGCGGAGAGCGATTCGCGCAGCGAGATGCCTTTGAGGAAGGATTCCTGCGCAGCAAAGGGCAGCACGCTGTCTATGATGGAGGCGCGCTCGCTCTCGGGCATGCCGCGCAGTAGCCGGCTGGCACTCAGGTAGGACTCGGCGAAGTCAGCCAGGCCATGCGCGGCAAAGCCGTACTTCGGCGCCTCCTTCATGATGCGGGCGCGGTAGGCGGCCACCGCCGCAGCCTGTCCTGCAGGCGGCGTGCCGTCGGTCATCACCGCGCGGGTGATGATGTCGGTCAGCTTGGCGTTCTCATACACCCCATACCCGAGCGCGCCCAGGCCTGCGGCGGCGGTGGTGCGCAGCGCTCGAGGCGCAGCGCCGTCTTCGTCGGTATGACGGGCGGCACGCAGGGCGATGCTTCCGCCGCCTCCGGTGCGGCCGAGGTTGCGCGCGGCAGCGTTCGCGGCGCCCAGGTTGCGCGCCACGTCGGCAGAGCTGGCGGCTATGGTGTCCATGACGTAGCTGGCGCGCGTCAGTCCTGCCGAGGCGTCGCCCAGTGCCGTTGCACCGGCGGCGGCTTTCTCCAGGTTGCGCCCGATGGTGAGACTCAGCCGCGAGAGGTTGCGCACATTGGCGGCGAAGTCCAGCATCAGCGCATTGGCGCGCGTCAGGCTGTCGATGATGCGCAGCAGCCCGGGGGTGACGCCATCCTCCAGCGTCGCGGCAATGTTGACGGCATAGGCGTCCATGTCAGGCCTCCTTGAGGGTGCGCACCACGGCTTTCCCGATCACGGCGCCGACGGCCGGCAGACTGTGCTGCAGCGCCGGCCCCAGCACCGGCCGCGGCGGGATGGTGCGGGTGCCGAATTCCTGATAGCCCAGCACCGGGTCGGTACTGCCGACGATGAAGCCGCGCGGCGTGGCCTCCGTCTTGATGCTGTCGCGCATCTCGCCCGTGCGTAGCAGCGGGTTGTCGCCGCCGTCGCCGCCCTCGAGCGGCACGCCGGCATAACCCAGGCGGGTTTTCTCGGCGACGGTCGACGGCGCCAGGTGCGGCCAGCCGTCTTGGTAGCTGCCGATGCGCTCGCGGGCGTCCTCGGCGACGATCTGCGCGCCTGTGGCCATCGCCGCGGTGTAGGCTGCGGGCAGTGCTTCACTGGCGCGCGTGAGGGCGCGGGCCAGGGCGCCGAAGGATTGGTAGGTTCGCATGGGTGGATTTTCCTGCGGGGCTGTATGAATTACCAGCCTCACCGCCTGAGAGTGACTTCCGCGCCCGCGATGAAGGCGGACTGCTGGTGCATACCGTCATGCCCACAGGCCGGGCAGCGCATCAACTGCACGCCAGCGCCCGGTGCCAGCTCGCGCACCCGTGCGGCCAGGGCAGGCAAGTCGGCGGCGGCGCAGGCTGCGGCGTAGGCGTTCACGGCGTCCAAATAGGCCCGCTGCGCGGCGTCGCGCTCGGCTTGGTGCCTCTGGGCTTGCAGGGCCTCGATTTCGGCCTGCAGCGCGGCTGTATCGGCGCGCGGCGCGTCCTGCAGATGCTGGCGCTGACGCAGCGCATCGGCCAGGGCTTGCGGGTTGCGCAGGGTGCCTGCGGCAGCTTGTGCCGTCAGCCGCGCCACTGTCTGGTCAGCAGCGGCCAGGGCAGCGACGGCGCCGGATTGCTCGGCATGCATGATGCGCAGCCGATCCTGCAGCGCTTCGATTCGGGCGTCGAGGTCGGCCATCGGGGCCGGCTCGGACTGTGGCTTGCTGCGGCGGGTGAGTTTTTCGACGAGGGATTGCATGGTGGCCTTTCAGTAGGTGGGCAGGTTGAGGATGGCTTTGACGGCATCGACTTTGAGGTTCAGATGCTGGGCGATGGCCTGCGGCTGCGAGCCGGATTTGTAGAGAGCGGCGACTTGCACGCGCAGGGCGGTGTCAGCCAGATCGCGCTTGATGTCCGCCAGCTGCTGCTTGATGGCGGCTTGCTTCTTGGTGTTCATCGGGTTCTCCGTGGGTGGGGTGGGGATCAATGCGTCCTCCTGGTTTTGTGCAGGATGGTTGCAAGGGCGGTATCAGTTGCGGTGTCGAGCATCGCCAGCAGCCGGGCGGCAAACTCTGCGGCCAGCTCCTCCCGGCGCTGCGGTTCGGCGGCGGCGCGCTCGATCAGGTCGACGAGCAGGGCGCGCAGGGTGTCAGTCGGCGTCATGTTCGCCTCCTTGGTAGTGCGCCCTGCGGGTTGCTCTCGCGGCTATGCCTGGGGCTTTCTTCGAAGCAGCTCGCTTGGCGCGCGCAATCGCTGCGCCTGCTGTGTCCCAGGCTGCCGGATCAACACGTCTGGCGCTCGCCGCTACGCGGCCCGTCGCCAGGGGTGGGCGCAGGTTCTCGATGACGGCCTTCACGTGCCGATTGACAATCGCCTCGTAGTGGCTGAGCAGACCTTCGGCCTTGGCAGTCGTGGCCTTCAGCAAGCCGCGCTCAACGTCGATGATGATGCCGTGCGCGCGCATCTGTTGAACCAAGTGCGTGACGTTGGCCTGCTTCATGGCGTCACCTCCGCCGTTGGCCATTCGATACGGGTTCCCTGAAACGTCGCTGGAAGCCTCCTGCGGCGAAGTTCCCCTTCTGCTGCGCGAACTGCAGCAAGCCCAGCCCCGGTGAGAGCCAGCTTGTTGCCGTCTGGCCGCCAGAAGCCAAACCAGTTGCTACGCACGCAGTTTCGGAATGTTGCGCGCCAGTCGCGCTGTTTGTGCTGCGCTTTACTGCCGCCGTCGCCATAGCGAGCGCGAAACTCTTGCCAGCAAGCCCACAGCCAGTCGTCATCAATACCGGCAGAGTCGGCAAAGGCGAATATCGGATCGCCGTCAGGGATTAGCTTCTCGCCTCTGGCCTTCAAAGCCTGCGCCCACTGCGCGAAGGTTTGTTCTTTGGCGGCAGCCCTCGCGCGCGCACTCTTGACGGTTCTTGACGGTTCTTGACGGTTCGGCTCCCGTGGATGGGAGTCTTTTGGGACATCAATGGGAGGGTTTAGGGACACCGATGGGAGGGTTTCGGCCTTCTTAGTGGGCACTGAAACACTTGAACCGCCCCGGGTATCGCGGAGGCTCCAACATTGGAGAATGGAGCCATGAAGAAGTCCCCGAAGTTTTCCCCTGAAGTCCGTGAACGGGCTGTGCGCATGGTGCTGGAGCACCGGGCGGAGTAT
>JAJZAQ010000038.1 GCA_021799355.1 Pseudomonadota bacterium | reverse complement strand
GTTTGCGCCCAGCTTTCTTGCGGGAATGCCCTGCGTTGTCAAACCAGCAACGAGCACCGCGTACCTCACAGAGGCGCTGGTGCGATTGATGTTGCAATGGGGGGGATTGCCCGAAGGCTGTTTGCAGCTTGTCATCGGTTCGACCGGCGACTTGCTCGATCGCCTCGACGGACAGGACACCGTGACGTTTACAGGTTCCGCTGCGACTGCGGCCATGCTTCGCAGCAATCCAAACCTGATCTCCCGGGGAGTACCGTTCAACGCCGAGGCCGATTCACTCAACAGTGCCATCCTCGCACCGGACGTCGCCGCTGACGATGCGGAGTTTGATTTATTCGCCAGCGAAGTCGTGCGCGAAATGCAGGTCAAGGCAGGACAGAAATGCACTGCGATCCGGCGCGTTCTGGTGCCGCGGGATCGGCTCGATGCGTTGCAGGCGCGTTTGCGTGACCGTCTGTCCGCATTGGTCGTGGGCGATCCGCGGCGTGCCGACGTCCAGATGGGGCCACTGGCGAGCAAGGCGCAGCAAGCCGATGTCCGCTCTCGGCTGGAATCGCTGCGGCAGAGCTGTCGCACGGTTTTCGAGGGTGCCGAGGTTCAGTCAATGTCTGCAGCAGCGTCGGACGCGGGGGCATTCGTTGCGCCGACGCTGCTACTCTGCGAGCAGCCACTGCAGGCCGATGCGGTGCACGAGATCGAGGTCTTCGGTCCAGTGGCTACGCTGCTGCCTTATGACGACCTCGACGAGGCATTGGCGCTTGCGGCGCGCGGCCGTGGCAGTTTGGTGACCACCATCGCCACACGTGATCCCGGGATCGCTGCTCACGCCGCACGGCGCGCCGCGGTTCATCACGGCCGGATTCTCCTGCTCGACGCAGAGGCCGCGGCAGAGTCGACGGGCCACGGCTCCCCGTTACCGTATCTCAAGCACGGCGGTCCGGGGCGTGCTGGCGGCGGTGAGGAACTCGGTGGCTTGCGCGCGGTCGTCCATTACTTGCAACGCGCAGCGATCCAGGGCTCGCCAACCATGGTCGGCGCGGTCGTTGGTGAATACATCAGAGGCGGGCGGCGTATCGAAACGGAGGTTCATCCGTTCCGGCGGTATTTCGAGGATTTGCGCATTGGCGAATCGCTGCTGACACATCGACGCACCGTGAGTGAAGCCGACATCGTGGCATTTGGCGGTATCTCTGGCGATTATTTCTACATGCACTTTGACGCCATTGCCGCGGCGCAGTCGCCGTTCGGCCAACGTATCGCGCACGGTTACTTCGTCCTGTCGGCGGCTGCCGGGCTGTTCGTCTCTCCGGCGCCAGGGCCGGTGCTGGCCAACTACGGTCTGGACACGTTGCGCTTTGTCAAACCCGTGCGGATTGGCGACACCATCCGCGCTCGCCTGACCTGTAAACGCAAAATCGACCGTCGCAAGACCGATCCACAGGGGCGTGGCCAGGGGGTGGTGGCCTGGGACGTCGAAGTGCGCAATCAGGACGACGACCTGGTGGCAAGCTACGACATCCTCACCCTGGTCGCCAAACGCGAGACGGTCTGAGTTAGGGATGTGGGCGCGGCCATGCCCTCGGATGACATATCCGCGTGCGATGGCTCAAACCCGGTGGAGCGCCGGGTGTGCTCTGCAGACAGGGGGTCGCGCGCCATCGGTGGCTGGCTGTCAGACCCCCGGCTGTGGGATGGGCGACCCGAGGCGACGCGACAGCATCTGCGCAAAGCTGCGCAGCGTGATCGCCAGCGGACCATCGGGTTTTGCATCGAACACCACGCTCGGTCCGATCAGGGTCAGGCTCATTGCCACCCGGCCATTGACGTCGAACACGGGCGCCGCCATGGCGCTGATGCCGGGCAGGGTACTGTCGATCGCCAGGCTGACACCGCGTGCGCGCACCTGTGCCAGTTCCGCTTCAAAACTTCGCGGCAGCGTGCGCTTCGCAGGGCTGCGACCGGAGTCTGCTTCGGCCAGCGCTTCGAGAACACGTTCGCGTTCCTGAAACGCGGCAAAAACCTTGCCGGTTGCGGTGTCGCGCAGGCTTGCCACGGTGCCAGGCCGCATGTGGACATGGACTGCCGTTGGCGCTTCTTCGATGCGCACGATGGTCGGCCCGCGGTTGCCCCAAATCGCGATTGCCGCAGTATGGCCAGTGGCCTGCGCCAGCTCGGCAAGCAATGGCGTGGCCAGGCGCACCGGGTCATACTGCTGCAGACTGATCAGACCGAGTTGCAGCGCAAGTGGTCCGAGGCCGTAGCGTCCGGCAGCGTCCTGCTCGATCAGACCCAGCTTGCTGAAGCTGACCAAATACGGGTGGGCTTTGCCCGGAGCCATTTTGGCTTCGCGCGCCAGATCCTTGAGCGACAGTGCGCGGCCGATATGCGCCAAGGCGAGCAGCAGCCGCCCGCCGACCTCGATGCTCTGAATGCCACGCGAACTGCGGATGGACGTGTCATCACCGCTAGTGGAGTTCATTTTCAAGGGTTTTTACCTATGCTAATGAGTTAGACAATGACTACGATCAATTCAACAAAAACGTTCAGGTCGAAACAGGCCTGATTGTCCATCAGGAGACAACCCGCATGCAAAAAGCCTTTGCGTCGCAAGCCGACCTCGAAGACAAGAAGGTCACCTTCAGCCAACTTTCTGAACACGCCTGGGCCTACACCGCAGAGGGCGACCCAAACACTGGGGTGGTGGTCGGCGACAATGCCGTACTGGTAGTCGATACCCAGGCCACACCGGTGATGGCGCAAGACGTCATCCGACATATTCGCAGCATTACCGATAAGCCCATCCGATATGTCGTCCTCAGCCACTACCACGCTGTGCGTGTGCTCGGCGCCAGCGCTTACGGCGCGGAGCACATCATCGCCAGCGAGGCGACGCTGGATCTGATCCGCGAGCGCGGTGAGCAGGACAAGGCGAGTGAAATTGGCCGTTTTCCGCGGCTGTTCCGCGCGGTCGAAACGATTCCGCCTGGCCTGACCTGGCCGAATATCACCTTCCGTGGGGAGATGACGCTGTGGCTGGGCAAGGTCGAGGTGCGGATCATTCATCCGGGGCGCGGTCATACGGCTGGTGACACCATTGTCTGGCTGCCGCAGGAACGCACCCTGTTTTCCGGTGATCTAGTGGAGTTCAACGCCACGCCATACGCCGGGGATGCCTATTTCCAAGACTGGCCCGCCACCCTGGAGCGCCTGGCTGCGCTCGATCCGCTGCAGCTTGTTCCCGGCCGCGGTGACGCGCTACGCGGGCGCGAGCAGGTGCAAGCCGGGTTGCGCGGTACCCGTGAATTCGTGCAGGAGCTGTTTGCCGCGGTTCGTGCTGCCGCTGCCACTGGTGCCGACATGCGTGCCATTTACCGTCAGGTGTATGACCAGCTCAAACCGCGGTACGGCCAGTGGGTGATTTTCGACCATTGCATGCCGTTTGACGTCTCGCGTGCTTACGACGAGGCCACGCAGTATCCCGACCCGCGCATCTGGACAGCCGAGCGCGATGTCGACATGTGGCGGCAGCTCGAAGCCTGAGGTCACCATGACTGCCTCTTACGTCTACCCGAAGTACCCGTTCCGGCTTCCGCACGGCGTCGTGCCCGGATCGGGGGAGCGGCGTGTGCCCCTGGTCGTGGTCGGTGCGGGGCCGATCGGCCTTGCTGCGGCGATCGATGCCGCGCAACGTGGCCAGGAAGTCGTGCTGCTCGACGACGACGATACCGTCAGCGTCGGCTCGCGTGGGCTGTGCTACGCCAAACGCACCATCGAGATCCTCGACCGTCTCGGTGTTGGCGACCCGGTGGTTGCCAAGGGTGTGACCTGGAACACCGGCCGGGTGTTTCATCGTGACGACGAGGTCTATCACTTCGATTTGCTCGATGCACCGGGGCACCAGCGCCCCGGTATGGTGAACCTGCAGCAGTATTACCTGGAAGAATTTTTGGTCGATCGTGCCGCTGCGCTGCCGCAGGTGACGCTGTGCTGGAAAAACAGGGTCGTTGCTGCCCATGCCGACGCCGAGGGGGCGACGCTGGACGTGGAGACTCCGAGCGGAAACTACCGGCTACGCGCCGACTGGCTGATCGTCGCCGATGGCGCACGCAGCCCGGTGCGCAAGATGCTTGGACTCGACGCCGCAGGCAGGGTGTTCAACGACCGTTTCCTGATCGCCGACGTCGCCATGCACGCGGATTTTCCGGCAGAGCGCTGGTTCTGGTTCGATCCGCCGTTCCATCGTGGGCAATCGGTGCTGCTGCACCGGCAGGCAGATGACATCTGGCGGATCGATTTCCAGCTGGGATGGAATGCCGATCCCGAAGCCGAGAAGCGCCCCGAACGCGTGATTCCGCGGATTCGCGCGATGCTCGATCACCAGGGTTACCGCAACGTCGACTTTTCGCTCGAATGGGTCAGTGTCTACACCTTCCAATGCCGCCGCATGTCGCATTTCCGGCACGGCCGGGTGTTGTTCGCTGGGGATGCGGCGCACCAGGTGTCCCCGTTTGGCGCCCGGGGTGCGAATTCGGGGATCCAGGATGTCGACAATCTCATCTGGAAGCTCGACTTGGTCATGCGCGGCAAGGCGCCAGTCGTGTTGCTCGACAGCTACGACGTCGAGCGTACCGCAGCAGCGGACGAGAACATCCTCAATTCGACCCGGTCAACCGATTTCATCACTCCCAAATCGCCGACCGCGCTGCGTTACCGCGACGCCACACTACAGCTTGCCGCACACCACGCTTTCGCCCGTGCGCTGGTCAACTCCGGTCGTTTGTCCACGCCGACGCATTATTGGGGTTCCGCACTGTGCTCGCCCGACCGCGACCATTTCGATTGCCTGCTGCGACCTGGTTCGCCACTCGATGACGCGCCAGTGGAGCGCGACGGCGAACCCGGATGGCTGTTGCGGCAACTCGCCGACGGTTTCACGCTGATGTTGTTCACCGACCGGCCCGAATCTTTGGGTGCCGTGCTGGCCGAGTTCGCACCGCTGGGCAGCGACGCAGTGCCTGTGCGCTGCCTCGTCATCTCGGAGCAGCCGGGAACTCTGGACGGTGTCGTGGTCCTGCACGACGTTCAGCACTTCGCTGCCGAGCGCTATGACGCGCAGGAGGGAACGGCTTACCTCATCCGTCCGGATCAACACATCGCCGCGCGTTGGCGCAAACCGGACATTTCCAGCGTACGCGCCGCTGTTGCCCGTGCCTGTGGACACTGAGCAGAAACCGATGGAACTGAATCTAGAACCCCATTTTTCCGATCCCGGACGCCCGACGCCATACAGCCACCTCGCCGCCGATGCGTTCTATGCCGATCTGCTGCAGGCACACGAAGGGCTGAGCCCGGAGCAAAGCGCCATGCTCGACGCCAAGCTGGTCTTGCTGCTGGCCAATCACATTGGCGACCTCGACGTTTTGCGCGCGGCGCTTCGCGCTGGCCGCGAGGACTTGGAGCCGCAGCGCGGCGAGCCATGCTGCGTTGCGCAGACCGCTGCATTCGAAGGGCGGTAATCCAGGAGTCAGACACGGTGACCCGCCTATGCAGATGCCGTGTCGCGGAACTCGTTTGCATCGACTAGACAAGAGAGGAGACACACCATGCAATATTCCAAATTCGTCGTGGCAGCGGCCATCGCCTTGACCAGTGCGTCGGCGGCCTGGGCTGACATCAAGGTCGGCGTCGTGCTGTCGGAGACCGGCCCAGCGGCCTCGCTGGGCATCCCAGAGAAAAAGACCGTCGAGTTGTTCCCGAAGGAGATCGCAGGTCAGAAAATCGACTATATCTTCATGAACGACGGCTCGGATCCGACTGCCGCAGTCAAGGCAACGAAAAAACTGATCGACGAAGACAAGGTTGACGTGGTCATTGGCTCTTCGATCACGCCGAATTCACTCGCGATGGTCGATGTCGTCGGTGGCGCCAAGGTGCCCAATATTTCGCTTGCTGCGGGCCGAAACATCGTGTTCCCGGTCGAAGGCAACAGGACCTGGGTCTTCAATACCCCGCAGACGACCGGACTGATGGCGCGCGCCGTCGTGAAAAACATGGTGCAGAACAAGATTAAGACGGCTGCATACATCGGATTTGACGACGCATACGGCCAGGACTGGTTCAAGAACTTCGCCGAGGAATGCAAAGCGGCAGGCATCGAGCTGGTGGCCGACGAACGTTACAACCGCACTGCGACGTCGGTGACAGGACAGGCGCTGCACATTCTCTCCGCCAAGCCGCAGGCCGTCCTGATCGGTGCCTCGGGAACTCCCGCCGTGCTGCCCGAGCGCACGCTCAAGCAGGTTGGTTACAAGGGACAGATCTATCAGACGCACGGCGTGGCGAACCCGGACTTTCTGCGCGTTTGTGGCGCTGATTGCAACGGCACCATTCTGCCCGTCTCACCAGGTGTGGTTGCAGCACAACTGCCTGCGGACAGCCCGATCAAGCAGTCGGCCATGCGCTATGCCGACGCTTACGAAAAAGCCTATGGCAAAAACCAGTTGTCGCAGTTCAGCGCCAACGCCTGGGATGCGGGAACGCTGCTCGAGCATGCCATTCCCGTTGCGCTGAAGTCGACGCAGCCGGACAACGTGGTCGCCTTCCGTGCCGCGTTGCGCGACGCGCTCGAGGGACTGAAGAACATTGCGGGAGCGGACGGGATCTACAACATGAGTCCGACCGATCACAATGGCCTGGACGATCGCGCCGTGGCCATGGTGCGCATCGAAAACGGCACCTGGAAGCTCCTGAAGTAACGATCGGCCCCTGCCATATGGGGTAAGAGAAGACCAGCATGTGTTCGATGCTTCGGTCATGGGTCGCCGTCGTGCTGGTTGCTGCGGGGATCGGTACTGCGCCAGCGGACATCACCGACGGTGGCGGCATGTTGTCCCTGCGCGGCCGCGCGGGATGATCGGCCCGATCCCCCGCTGGCGGCAACAGGTGCCATGCGGTGGATCGTAAGTCACGAGGCCAACGCGATCATCGGAGCATCGATTACCCCGTGTGCATTGGCGATGGTGGACGTTTTCGGCACAGCCAAACGGCCAGCCATGACTTCTGCAACGGGCGACGACATCGCTTACCCGATTTCGGAAAAACGTGATTGGATTGTTATGTGCTTACAGACTGCAGCGCGCCTGGCCAATATGCAGACGGGCGGATGGTGTCGCCTCGAATACCAAAACGGATAACCGTGGACTGAGCCCATGACTTTCGACATTGCTCTGTACCTCGGCCAGAACGGCGTGACGCTGGCAGCAATTTATGCACTTCTGGCTTTTGCCTTGGTGCTGGTGTTTGCTGTGACCCGGGTGATTTTCATTCCGCAAGGAGAAATCATGACCTTTGCGGCGCTGAGTCTGGTGGCAATGCGAGCAGGTCACCCACCGCTGCTGGCGTGGTTGCTGGTAGGACTTGGCGTGATTGCCTGGTTGCAGGATGGGCTGGTTATCCTGCGTAGCGGACGGGTACGCCGGCTTGTTCATGCGGGAGTCGTCAACCTCGGTGCTCCGCTCGTCCTGCTGGCCACCGTCTACACCTTGCCGCTCGCCTCATTGGCATATGCGCAACAGATCGCGATCACGCTGGCCATGTGTGCGGTCTTCGGCCCTTTGCTTTACCGGGTGGTTTACGCGCCGGCGGCGAAGGCGTCTGTTCTGACGTTGTTACTGCTGTCGGTTGCGCTTCACATCGCGCTGAACAGTCTGGGCCTGTTGCTGTTTGGTCCCGAAGGCTCGCAGCTGCCTGCATTTACCGACGGCAGCTTCCAGCTCGGTGGCATGCCGGTGAACCTGCAGACGCTGTGGATACTCGGTTCCAGTGTCGTCCTGCTGGTCGCGCTGTTTTTCTTTTTCCGGTTCAGCCTGTATGGCAAGGCGCTGCGTGCTACAGCGGTGAATCGCACGGGTGCACAGTTGATGGGCATTTCGCCTGTGTTTGCTGGCCGAGCGGCTTTCCTGTTGGCTGGTGTGGTGGGGGCTTGGTCGGGCATTCTGGTGGCGACGACGACGGTCATCGATTACGAAGCCGGTTTTGTCATCGGCCTCAAGGGGTTCGTCGCCGCGATCATCGGCGGGTTGGCGAGCTACCCGACGGCCGCGGCCGGTGCGCTATTGGTGGGACTGACCGAATCGTTTGCCTCGTTCTGGGCCAGCGCCTACAAGGATGTGATCGTGTTTCTGCTCATCATCCCGGTGCTCCTTTGGCGCTCGATGGCCAGCGGCCACCACGACGAAGAAGAGGAGTCATGATGCTGCGCCGTTTGCCGCTGATTCTTTTCATTGGCGCACTGTGCATCGCACCGCTAGCGCTGCAGGGCTATCCGTTGCTGATGCTCAACTATGTCGGCCTGAGCGTCATCGTGGTGCTTGGGCTGGTGTTGCTCACCGGTGTCGGTGGGCTCACGAGCTTCGGTCAGGCGGCTTTCGTCGGCATGGGTGCCTACGCTGCCGCTTGGTTGACCACGGCGATGAGTTGGAATCCCTGGCTCAGTCTGATCGCCGGCCTGCTGCTCACCACGGCGGCGGCGCTGCTGCTGGGTTGGGTGACGCTGCGGATGAGCGGACACTATCTGCCGCTGAGCACCCTGGCCTGGGGCATCGCCATCTACCTGTTGTTCGGCAACAGTCAGACGCTGGGCGGACAGACCGGGATCACCGGCATTCCACCACTTGGCTTGTTCGGCTGGCAGCTCACCGAATCGTGGCAGTTCCACATCCTGATCTGGGGCGTGGTGCTGTCCATCATCTGGACTGTGCACAACATGCTCGATTCGCGCGAAGGGCGGGCAATGCGGGCGCTCAAAGGCGGGGTGCTGATGGCAGAGTCGATGGGCGTGAACACCACCCGTTTCAAAATCATTTTGTTCGTGCTTGCCGCTCAGTACGCGTGCGTTGCAGGTTGGATCTACGCCTTCATGCAGCGTTTCGTCAACCCGACACCGTTTTCTCTCGGTCAGGGTATTGAATACCTGTTCATGGGCGTGGTCGGAGGCATCGGCGATCTTTGGGGCGGTGTCACCGGCAGTTTCCTTTACACGCTGCCGCGCGAATGGCTGCACAGCCATTTGTCGACATTGCTTGGCCGCAGTGGCAATTTTGAGGGAATCGTTTTCGGCGTTCTGATGATCGTCATTCTGCAACGTGCGCCGGAAGGCCTTTGGCCTCACCTGCGCCGCCTCTGGCCGCAGCGCGAGCCGGCATCGGTTTCCCCATCTGCGCTGGGGGTCAGCCCTCTCGATGTCCGGCCGAAACCGGCCAAGGGAGACACGATCCTGCGGCTCGACGGCGTGACCAAACGCTTCGGCGGGCTGGTCGCCAACAACGCCATTTCCTTCGAGGTGCGCGCGGGCGAGGTGCTGGCGCTGATCGGTCCGAACGGCGCAGGCAAAAGCACCCTGTTCAACTGCATCTCGGCGGTGAATCCGCCCAGTTCCGGCAGCATCCGCTTCCTCGGTCGATCTGTCGAACATTGCGACTCCCGCCGTGTCGCGCAAATGGGCATGAGTCGCACCTTCCAGCACGTCAGGCTGCTGCCGCGCATGAGCGTGCTGGACAACGTCGCGCTCGGGGCGCATTTGCGTGGTCGGCACAGTTTCGTTGCCTCGGCCTGGCGGCTCGACCGTGCGCAGGAGCTGCGCATCCAGGCCACTGCGCGTGACGCTCTGGAGCGATGTGGTCTGCTTGACAAGGCCCACCTGCCCGCAGGCAGTCTGCCGCTCGGATCGCAGCGGGTGGTTGAAATTGCGCGCGCCCTGGCGGCAGACCCCAGCCTGCTGCTGCTCGATGAACCGGCGGCCGGTCTGCGTTATCTGGAAAAGCGCGAGCTCGCCAAGCTGCTCGAACGCCTGCGTGACGAGGGGCTGGCGATCCTGTTGGTCGAGCACGATTTGGACTTTGTCATGGAACTTGCCGACCGCGTGGTGGTGATGGATTTCGGTGAGAAGATCGCCGAGGGAAAACCGCAGGAGATTCGCCGCCATCCTGCAGTCATCGAAGCGTACCTGGGCGGTGTGGGAGATTCGGCATGAGCAGCGACGTGCGACTCCCTACGGGTAGCGCGCCATCTCCCGCCGGAGCAATGCCTGTTGGTCTGGCGGAGCGTTCCGCAGCGGCTGCACCGGTACTCGAGGTCGAGCGACTGTGCGTGAGTTACGGCAAGGTCCAGGCGGTACGCGAAGTCAGCATGCGCGTGCCGGCGGGGTCCATTGTGACCGTCATCGGACCCAACGGCGCCGGAAAGACCACGCTGCTCATGGCGCTGATGGGGCTGTTGCCCAGCCAGGGTGGTATCCGTTTCAAGGGCGACGACTGCCGCGGGGCCGATCCGCAGCAGCGGGTGGAGATGGGGATGAGCCTGGTCACCGAAAAGCGCGACCTGTTTGGCTCGATGACTGTCGAGGACAACCTCACGCTGGGGGCGTTTTGCCATCGTCGGCAGGGAAGGGCGGCGCGGCTGCAGGACATCGATCGGGTTTATGCGCTGTTTCCACGCCTCAAGGCACGCAGCACGCAGTTGGCGCAGACGCTCTCTGGTGGCGAGCGCCAGATGCTCGCGTTAGGCAGGGCGCTGATGGCCCGGCCGCAACTCCTGCTGCTCGACGAACCCAGCCTCGGACTGGCGCCACGCATCGTTCGGGAGGTGCTGCAGGCTGTAGCCCAGCTCCGCGATGCGGGACTGAGTGTGCTGCTGGTCGAACAGAACGCCCGCGCTGCCCTGCAGATCGCCGACGAAGGCTATGTGCTCGAACTCGGCGAGGTGGCGCTGCACGGTTCTAGCGAGCAGCTGCTGCACGATCCCAAGGTCGAGTCCACCTACCTGGGGATGCTGCGCGCAGAGTGAACATGGAAATGCCGCGAATCCGGCCTTGCACGGCATTCCGTACCGGCGACACTGCCTCTATAAACGTTTCAGAATTCAAAGCGAAACGATGCATGGAGATCCATCATGACGATCCGAAAAATTCACCACGTGGCTTACCGCTGCCGCGATGCGTTGGAAACCGCCCGCTGGTACGAGCGACACCTTGGCATGAAACTCGTGCTGTCGATCGCCGAAGACGAAGTCCCGTCGACCAAGGAAGCGGACCCGTACATGCACATCTTTCTTGATGCCGGTCAGGGTAACGTACTGGCGTTTTTCGAACTGCCGACGCAACCGCCGATGGGCCGCGATCCGAATACACCGGCGTGGACACAGCATCTGGCGCTCGAAGTCGGTTCGATGGACGAATTACTCTCGACGAAGAGCCGGCTCGAGGCAGCGGGGATCGACGTGGTCGGGCCTACAGACCACGCGCTGTTTACGTCCATCTACTTTTTCGACCCCAATGGCCACCGGCTTGAACTCGCCGTCGATACGCCTCGCGCCGGCATGCTCGAGGCGCTTGACGCAGTGAAGTGGGACATGCTCGAAGAGTGGTCGCGCACGAAGAAAGCACCAAAGCATGCGGCCTGGCTGCACGATGGCCGTTACAAGGAGATGTTCCAGTGAAACTGGCGACGCTCAAAGCCGGAGGTCGCGACGGCACGCTGGTCGTCGTCAGTCGCGATCTCACACGCTGTCAGACCGTTTCCGACATCGCTCCAACCCTCCAGGCGGCGCTCGACGACTGGGACAGCTGCGCGCCGCGGCTGCGCGAGGTGGCAGAAGCAATCGAAAGCGGCCATGCGCGCCACACCGTCGCGTTCGACCCGACAGCCTGCCATTCACCGCTGCCGCGCGCTTACCAGTGGGCTGACGGCTCGGCTTATGTCAACCATGTCGAACTGGTGCGCAAAGCCCGCGGAGCCGAGATGCCAGCGTCGTTTTACACCGATCCGCTGATGTACCAGGGTGGGTCCGACAGCTTTATCGGCCCCTGCGATGCCATCGTTGCCAAGCAAAGCTGGGGCATCGACTTCGAGGCCGAAGTCGCGGTGGTCACAGGAGATGTCGCCCAGGGGACTTCGCCGGAGGACTGCAGCCGTGCGATCCGTCTGGTCATGTTGGTGAATGACGTGTCTTTGCGTCATCTCATCCCGGCCGAACTTGCCAAAGGCTTCGGTTTTTTTCAAAGCAAACCGGCCTCGGCATTCAGTCCGGTTGCGGTGACGCCCGATGAACTGGGCACGGCGTGGCATGAGGACAAACTGCATCTGCCGCTTTACATCCATGTCAACGGTACGCCGTTTGGCCGACCGAATGCCGGGGTCGATATGACTTTCAGCTTCAGCCGGCTCATCGCGCATGCGGCAGCCACGCGCGACCTGGAGGCCGGCAGCATCATCGGGTCGGGCACTGTATCGAACAAGCAGGGAGGTCTTTGGGGGTCGAAGATCGAGCATGGCGGCGTGGGTTACGCCTGCATCGCTGAGGTGCGGACTTACGAGATGATCGAGCAGGCAGAGGCGGTCACTCCCTTCCTGCGAGATGGCGATGTGGTGGAAATCGGCATGTACGATGGCGAGGGCAGAAATCTGTTCGGCACCATTCGCAATCGCGTGCAGGCGCTGCCGGAATGAAGCTCTATACCTATTTCCGCAGTTCCGCAGCCTATCGGGTGCGCATCGCACTGTACCTGAAAAATCTGGATTACGAGTCGGTGCCGGTGCATTTGTTGCAGGATGGGGGCCAGCAGCATGCGGCGGCTTACGTGGCACTCAATCCAAACGAAGCCGTGCCGACACTGGACGACGGCGGACTCATTCTGACCCAGTCTCTGGCCATCATTGAATACCTCGATGAAATTCATCCGTACCCGCCGCTTCTGCCCGGCACAGCCGCGGATCGGGCGCGTATCCGCGCCCTCGCGCAGACCATCGCCTGCGACATTCACCCAATCAACAATCTCCGCGTGTTGCAGCACCTTGCGCGCAGCTTTGATTTGAACCAGGCGCAGCGAACCGCCTGGTATTGCCATTGGGTCGAAAGGGGGTTGCGCGCCATTGAGAAGATGCTGGCAGGCAATCCACACACCGGCAGGTTCTGCCATGGCGACTCTCCCACCCTTGCGGATTGTTGCCTCGTTCCGCAACTTTTCAATGCGAAGCGCTACGGTTGCAGCCTGGCAGGCTTGGATACGGTTTTGCGGATCTGTGCCGAATGCGAAAGGCTGGAAGCCTTTGTTCGCGCAGCCCCGGAGCATCAGCCGGATGCCGAATAGGGGACGAGCCCGGCTTGCTTGCTCTTTTCCTTGCGGATCGTTCCCCTTCCCGGGTTGGCGGTTGCCATGCTGCCGGAATTCTTGACGCCGCCGCAGTTGCTTGTCTACTCTACGCCGTTGCCATCCATGCTTGGCTGGCCTGACCCGGCTTTCGAAGGAGCTTGCCCATGAACGATCAAAGCATCGTCGAACGCATCAGTGCGCTGGCAGACGAAGAGCGGCGTTTGCTCAATGACGAGGCGCATGCGCAGGAAAATCATGCGCGGATCAAACAGATTGCCGAGCAATTGGACCAGTGCTGGGATTTGCTCCGCCAGCGGCGCGCCCGGGAGGAGTATGGCCAGAATCCCGACGACGCCAAAGTCCGTGACGTGCGCACCGTCGAGGGTTACGGCGGTTGAATCAGGCGGCGTTGAATCTTGCGGCGTTGAATCTGGCGGCGGTGGACACGCCGTCAACCCCGCGGCGTGCGCCGGTTTCGGCGGGTGAGCAGGCCATCATGCCGAGTCGATAAGATGGCGGCATGAAAATCCTTCTCGCCAACGATGACGGCTATCTGGCACCGGGACTGGCCGCACTTTACGAAGGTTTGCGGGCGCATTGGGATGTCATGGTCATCGCCCCGGAGCAAAACGCCAGCGCCGCGTCCAACGCGCTGACCCTCAACCGTCCGCTGTCGGTCTACACCGCAAGCAACGGTTTTTTGTACGTCAACGGCACGCCGTCGGACTGTGTGCACATCGCCCTGACGGGCCTGCTCGACTTTCGTCCCGATCTGGTGGTCAGCGGGGTGAACAACGGCGCCAACCTGGGAGACGACACGATTTACTCTGGAACCGTCGCCGCCGCGACAGAGGGGTATCTGTTCGGCATTCCGGCGCTGGCGGTGTCGCTGGTGGAAAAAGGCTGGCGGCATCTGGACACCGCGGTGGCCGTGGCGGTCGAAGTCGTCACCAAGCTGGCGCAGGATTTGCCGAAGGCCCCGCAGCTGCTCAATTTGAACGTCCCCAACCGTCCGCTGTCCGAACTGGCCGGCTTGCGGGTCACGCGGCTGGGAAAGCGGCATCCCAGCCAGCCGGTGGTGGTGCAGAAAAATCCCTATGGGGACACGATTTACTGGATCGGCGGTGCCGGTGCGGCGCTGGACAAGCAGCACGGCACGGATTTCGACGCCATCGCCCACGGTTTTGCCTCGCTCACCCCGCTGCAACTGGATTTGACCGACCACGGCGAGCTCAAAGCCTGCGCCGCGCGCTTCGAGACGCGGGAGCGAGTGTGAGTGCCGGCGGTAAAACGGCGCCGCGTTTCGTGCATTGGCCGGCGCGGGCGGTGGCGCAGACGGGCGGGACGGTGGCCGGCCGTGTGGCGTCGCCGTCGCCGCCAGCGGATGGTGTGGCGCGTGCACGAGGCGCTGCTGGTGCCGGGCCGTCGCGCTGTGTACCGCACAGCAGCGGGCTGGATTCGGAGGCAGCGCGCCGTGGCATGGTCGACAAGCTCAGGCAGACCGGCCTTTTCGACGAGCGGGTGTTGCAGGCGCTGCAAGACGTGCCACGTCATCACTTCGTCGAGCCTGCGCTGGCGGCGCAGGCCTACCTGGACAACGCCCTGCCGATCGGTTTTGAGCAGACCATTTCCAAGCCCTCGGTCGTCGCCCGTGGTCTCGATGCGGCGCTCAAGGCGCTGGCGCCACGGCCCAATCTGGGCAAGGTGCTGGACATTGGCACCGGCTGCGGCTATGCCGCCGCGGTCGCTGCGCGGCTGGCCGTCGAGGTGTACAGCATCGAGCGCATCCGCGCGCTGCACGAACTCGCACGCAACAATCTGCGCGCGTTGCGCGTTCCCAACCTGCGGCTGATTTTTGGCGACGGCATGCTGGGCTGTGCCGCCGGAGCGCCTTACGACGTCATTCTCAGCGCTGCCGCAGCGCCGGCCGTACCGCAGGCGTGGCTCGATCAGCTCGCGGTCGGCGGGGTGTTGATTGCCCCGATCGGGCAACCGCAGCAGTTGTCGCTCTACCGTAAACGGGCGGGTACAAAATTTGATGTTCAACCGCTCGAAGGGGCCAGATTCGTCCCCTTAAAATCGGGCCTGACCTGAATGACTCCTGCCGCCATGCGCATCGCCCTGCTCGTCCTTTCGCTGCTGACCGTCTCGCTCCTTGGGGCCTGCACTTCGGTTCCCCTGGGCTCGGTGCCGGTGGAACAAAAAAGCTTCCAGAAAGTGAGCCCGGTTTACGCGCCGCCGGCTCCGGCTGCGGCGGCCAACACGCCGCCGGCGACGGCGGCGGCCGGGCCAGCGGGGATTGCCACGGCAGCCTCATCGTCGCTGGCTGGGCAGCCCGGCTATTACACCGTGCAGCCTGGCGACACGCTGCGGCGGATTGCCCTGCAATACGGCACCACCTGGCAGAACCTGGCGCAATGGAACCATCTCGACGACCCCAATGTGATCGAGGTCGGTCAGGTGCTGCGGGTCGTTCCACCGCAAAGCACCGCGCCGGTTGCCGCGGCGCCATCGGCTGCGGCGTCGCAGGGTGCCGGGGTGGCGCAGAGTTTTCCCGTCACCCCACTGGCGCCCGTTGCGCCGCAGACGGCCAAGTCCGGCGCCGCGCCTGCGCCGGAAAAATCTGCTGCAGGCGCCACGCCGTCGCCGGCAGCGTCGGCCGCGCCTGCCTCGACCGGGCCTGCTGTCATGGCGGGCAATCTGGCGACCTCGACGCACGACGGCATCGTCTGGTCGTGGCCGACGAGCGGCAAGATCATTCAGGGGTTCAATGGCACGACGAGCAAGGGCATCGACATCGCCGGCAACCTGGGCGACCCGGTGTACGCCGCTGCGGCCGGCCGTGTGGTGTACGCCGGATCGGAGCTGCGCGGGTTCGGCAAACTCATCATCATCAAACACAACGACGATTACATCAGCGTTTACGCCCACAACAACGTCATGCTGGTCAAGGAAGGCGAGGCGGTCAAACGCGGGCAGAAAATCGCCGAAATGGGATCGACCGATGCTCCACGGGTCGAACTGCATTTCGAAATCCGCCTGCGCGGCAAATCGATCGACCCCCTGGGTGTGTTGCCCAAACAGCCTTGACTGCCGATGACGCGAGCGCGCAAACCCGCTGCCACGCCGCCTGACGAGCCTGAAGCCGGCGCTGGGGCGCGCGAAGGGTTTTCCGCACCGGCGGACGACGCGCTGGCTGCCGGCGTGCGGCAGTTGCGCGAGCTGGCGGATCAGCAGCCCCCGGCACCGGCAGCGCGTTGCGCGCCGGCTCCACCTGGGCCGGCCTGCCCTCCGGCCTCGCTGGCGGCGATCGATGACGAATCGGGGGTCAGTGCGCTGCAGTCGTATCTCAACCACATTCGCGTCAAGCCCTTGTTCACTCCCGAAGAGGAGTACGCCACGGCGATTCGTGCCAAGGCCGGCGATTTCGCCGCGCGGCAGGCGATGGTCGAGCACAACCTGCGGCTGGTCGTGAGCATTGCCAAGGGGTACGTCGGCCGCGGCGCGGCGTTGGGCGACCTGATCGAAGAAGGCAATCTGGGACTGATCCACGCTATCGAAAAATTCGAACCCGAGCGCGGCTTTCGCTTTTCCACATACGCCAGTTGGTGGATTCGCCAGAGCATCGAGCGTGCGCTGATGCAGCAGGTGCGCACCATCCGGCTGCCGGTGCATGTCATCCGCGAACTCAACCAGGTGCTGCGTGCGCGCAAGCACCTGGAGCAGACGCACGATGACCGCGGTCAGATTTCGGTGGAGAACATCGCCGCGCTGCTCGGCCGCAGTGCCGAGGACGTGGCCGATCTGTTGGCGCTGGCCGAGCAGCCGGCATCTCTCGACGCCTTGCGCGAAACGCAGGACGGCGACAGCTACGCCGACCAGTTCGCCGACCAGCAATCGCCGCCGCTGGAGGAACTGACGCAGTCACGCGAAGTCCAGGCGCTGGTCGACGCCTGGGTGGGCGCCTTGGGCGAACGCGAGCGTGACGTCATCGAAGCCCGCTTCGGCCTGCATGGCCGCGAACTCGAAACCCTCGAGTCGCTGGCGCAACGCCTGGGACTGACCCGCGAACGCGTGCGCCAGATCCAGCAGGAGGCGCTGCTCAAGCTCAAAGGGCGTCTGGCACGCAACGGCATCGACAAAAATTCTCTTCTCTGACGCCTTCGTCTGCGCTGCATGATCCATACCCCGATCGTCGCCTTCGACATTGAAACCATCCCGGACCCCGTTGCGCTGCGCGCTGCCGATCTGGCCGACCCGGGGCTGGACGACCATGCCACCGTTTTGCAGGCGCAGGCGCGCCGGCTGGAACAAAACGGCAGCGATTTCCTTCCGTTGCACTGTCAGAAGGTGCTGGTGATTTCGTGCGTGTTCCGCAACAGCCAGGGACTGAAAATCCATTCCTTCGTCGACCACGGTGGGCAGGAGGGGCAGGTGGTGCAGGGTTTTTTTCGCATCGTCGAAAAACACACGCCGCAGCTCGTGTCGTGGAACGGCGGGGGGTTTGACCTGCCGGTGTTGCACTACCGCGGCCTGGTGCATGGCGTGAGCGCGCCGAAATACTGGGACATGGGAGAGGATGACCGTGAAATGAAGTGGAATAACTACATTTCCCGGTATCACACGCGGCATCTGGACCTCATGGACCTGCTCGCGCTGTATCAGCCGAGGGCGAATGCCCCGATGGACGTGCTGGCCAAGCTGTGCGGCTTTCCCGGCAAGCTGGGGATGGACGGCAGCAAGGTGTACTCCGCATGGCGCGATGGCCAGACCGACGCCATCCGGCGTTACTGTGAAACCGACGTGATGAATACCTACCTGCTGTACTGCCGCTTCCAGCTCATGCGTGGCGGTTTGTCGGCAACCGAATACGCCGAAGAAATCGACATCGTGCGCCACACGCTGGGCCATCTGGCCGGCGAGCAGGCGCATTGGCAGGAGTATCTGGCTGCCTGGCCGGCGCCGTCGGCCTGATCTGCGCCACCCCGGGGGGCCGAACCGATCCATCATGGAGCAACGCGAACGTCTGGAATGGCTGCAGATCAACAGCCTCGATCTCGAAGCGCGCGGTGTGGGCCGCAGCGCCAGCGGTAAAGTCGTGTTCGTCGCCAATGCGCTGCCGGGAGAGCGGGTGCAGGCACGCATCGTGCGCAGCAAACGCAACTGGGAGGCGGCAACCGCCGTGGCGTGGGAAAGCACCTCCAGCAGCCGGGTCACACCGCGTTGTCCGCATTTCGGCGTTTGCGGTGGATGCAGCATGCAGCACGTCGATGCCGCCGCACAACTCGCCTTCAAGCAGCGCATCCTCGAAGACGACTTTTGGCATTTGAGCCGCCTCAAGCCGCAAACTCTGCTGCGGCCACTTGCCGGGCCGAGTTGGGCTTACCGTGCGCGCGCCCGGCTGACGGTGCGCCTGGTGATGAAAAAAGGCGGCGTACTCGTCGGTTTCCACGAAAAAGCGTCGAGTTACGTCGCTGATATTCAGAGTTGCGCGATTTTGCCGGCGCATGTCTCGGCATTGCTGTTGCCCCTGCGCGAGCTGGCCCAGGGGCTGTCGCAACCGCAGCGCGTGCCGCAAATCGAACTGGCCGTGGGCGACAGCGTGACGGCGCTGGTGTTGCGCCACCTGGAGCCGCTCACCGACGCCGACCGCCAGCGCCTGCGCGATTTCGGCCGCCGGCACGGCGTGCAGTGGTGGCTGCAGCCCAAAGGGCCCGATTCGGTCGAGCTGCTCGACGCCGCGGACGCTCCCTTGAGCTATGCGCTGCCGGAGTTCGGCGTGACCATGCCGTTTCGTCCGACGGATTTTACCCAGGTGAACCCGTCGATCAACCGCGTGATGGTCGCGCGTGCGCTACGGCTGCTGGCGCCGCGGCCCACCGACCGCGTGATCGACTGGTTTTGCGGCCTGGGCAACTTCACCCTGCCGATCGCCACGCGTGCGCGCCAGGTCCTCGGCGTCGAAGGCAGTGCGACACTGGTGGCGAGGGCGCTGGACAATGCGCTGCTCAACGGATTGCAGGACAAAGTGCAGGTCAGCGCGCGGAATCTGTTCGAGATGACGGCCGGCGATCTGCGGGCGTTCGGCCAGGCCGACCTGTGGCTGGTGGACCCGCCGCGAGACGGCGCGCTGGCCTTGTGCAAGGCGCTGGCCGATGCGGTCAACGCGCCGGGATCAGGCCACGGCGGCGGGGATGGCGGCGTGCGCTCAGCAGAAGCCGTGGCCTCGTTCACGCCGCCGCGGCGCATCGTTTACGTGTCGTGCAACCCGGCCACTCTGGCGCGTGACGCCGGGTTGCTGGTGCATCAGGCCGGCTATACCCTGCGCGCTGCGGGGGTGATGAACATGTTTCCACACACCGCCCATGTGGAATCGATGGCGGTGTTCGAACGCGCAGCCGCGCCGGCATGAAAAAACGCCCGCTGCCGCGGGCGTCGTACACTAGCCGGACGGAAGACGGTCAGCGCCGGTTGCCGCCGCTGAAAAAGCTCAGAATCGTCAGCAGGTTGACGAAAACGTTGTAAATGTCCAGATAAATCGCCAGGGTCGCCGTGATGTAGTTGGTTTCGCCGCCGTTGATCACGCGTTGCACGTCGATGAGCATGAACGCGGAAAAAATCACGATGGCCACGACGGAAAACGTCAGCATCAGCGCCGGCAGCTGCAGCCAGATATTGGCGATGCCGGCGAGGATGAGCAGAATCACGCCGACGAACAGGGTCTTGGCCAGACCGGACAGATCGCGTTTGACCACATTGGCCATGGTCGCCATCGCGCCGAAAATGATCGCCGTACCACCGAAAGCCAGCATGATGAGCTGCGGCCCGTTGGTCATGCCCAGCACGAAGCCGAGGATTTGCGACAGCATCACCCCCATGAAAAGGGTGAAGAGCAGAAGCAAACCCACCCCGGTGCTGGAGTTTTTGGTGCGTTCGATGCCAAACATCAGGCCGAATGCGCCGACCAGAAACACGATCATGGTCAGGCCGGGGCTTTGCGCCATGGCCAGATTCAGCCCCGTGGCCATGCCCAGCCACGCACCGATCACCGTCGGGATGAGCGACAGCGCCAGCAGCGTATAGGTCTGCCGCAACACCTTGTTGCGCACAGAGACTGCGCCGCCCGGTTGGGCATAAATGGTGTAGTCGCGTTGCTCGTTCATGAAAAGGCTCCCTTCTGCAAGGCAAGGATGTAACAAAAACTCAGAGTCGTCCGGCTCAAATAGGTTCCGCTCTTGGCATTTCAATCCAGCCGGTGTGAATGCGCAAGCACAGCGGCGTGGATTTCAGCCAGGATTCAGCGCACGGCGGGCAGCGCCGCCGGGGTGATGCCGTAAACGGTGTGCAGCCGCGACAGCGCGGTATGCGCATCAAGACGGTGGTTTTGCGGGCCGTGGACGGCGATTTTTTCCGCGCCCAGCACGTTGCCCAGTCGGGCGCTGTCGGCGAGCGACCAGCCGCGCGACAGGCCATACAGCAGGCCGGCGCGGAAGGCATCGCCACAACCTGTGGGGTCGCAGATGGCCGTGGCGGGCACGCCGGGAATGTCCAGCGCTGCCGCGTCGTCGCTCCACACGCGGCAGCCGAGTTCGCCGCGCGTGACCACCAGCCCGCGAACCTGGGCGGCGATGTGTTCCAGGCTCCAGCCGGTGCGCTCGACCAGGAGCTCGGCCTCGTAATCGTTGACCGCAACCCAGCTGCATTGACCGATGAAGCGGCGCAGCTCAGTGCCGTCGAACATCGGCAGCCCCTGGCCCGGGTCGAAAATGAACGGGATGCCGGCGGCTGCCAGTTGCGCCGCGTGTTCGATCATCGCGGCGCGGCCATCGGGAGCGACGATGGCCAGATCTACCCCCGCGTCCAGCGGCACCTGCAGCTCATGCGCGCGGCCCATCGCCCCCGGGTGGAAGGAGGTGATCTGGTTGTTGTCGCGGTCGGTGATGATGTGGGCCTGCGCCGTGTAGCTGCCCTGCAACAGACGCACGTGGCTGCGCGGAATCTGCAGCGCATCCAGACGGTCGAGGTAGCTCTGGCCGTCTTCGCCGAGCGTGGCGAGGATCAGCGGCTGCCCGCCGAGCAGCGCCAGGCTGTAGGCGATGTTGCCCGCGCACCCACCAAACTCGCGCCGCAGTGTCGGCACGAGAAAGCTGATGTTCAGGATGTGTACCTTGTCGGGCAGGATGTGGTCGGCAAAGCGGCCGTCGAACGTGGTGATGGTGTCGAAAGCCAGCGAACCGCAGATCAGTGTGGACATCGGGGTCAGCCCTCCCAGCGCAGGGCAGGAAACAGGATGACGTCGCGGATGCTGGGGGCATCGGTGAGCAGCATGACCAGACGGTCGATGCCGATGCCGCAGCCACCGGCCGGCGGCATGCCGTATTCCAGCGCGCGCACGTAGTCGGCGTCGAAATACATCGCCTCGTCGTCGCCGGCGTCCTTGGCGGCGACCTGCGCGGCAAAGCGCGCGGCCTGATCTTCGGGATCGTTGAGCTCGGAAAAGCCGTTGGCGATTTCGCGTCCGGTGATGAACAGCTCGAAACGTTCGGTGATCTGCGGGTTGGCGTCGGAGGCACGCGCCAGCGGCGAGACCTCGACGGGGTAATCGACGATGAAGGTCGGCTCCCACAGCAGATGCTCGGCCACTTCCTCGAACAGCGCGAGCTGCAGCGCGCCCAGACCCATGTGCTTGAGCTTGTGCGGGGTGTGATCGGCGCCCAGGCGACGCAGTTCGCCGCGCAGAAAGCCGTCGTCGGCCAATTGCGCTTCGGTGTAGCCGGGGGCGTATTTCAGGATGGCCTGCTGCAGCGTCAGCCGGGCGAACGGGGCGCCCAGATCGAGCGCCCGGCCCTGGTGTGTGAGCTGGGTGCTGCCGCAGGTGAGCTGCGCGGTGTTGCGGATGAGCGTTTCGGTGAAGTCCATCTGCTCGCGGTAGGTCCACCAGGCGGCGTAGAACTCCATCATGGTGAATTCCGGGTTGTGCCGCGGACTGAGTCCCTCGTTGCGGAAATTGCGGTTGATCTCGAACACCCGCTCGAAGCCACCGACCAGCAGGCGCTTGAGATACAGCTCAGGCGCGATGCGCAGATACATGATCTGGTCGAGCGCGTTGTGGTGGGTGATGAAGGGTTTGGCCGCGGCGCCGCCAGGAATGGGGTGCAGCATCGGCGTTTCCACCTCGATGAACCCGGCGGCGAGCATCTCGTTGCGCAACACCGCAATGGCCTTGCTGCGCAGCGCAAAGCGCTCGCGTGATTCGGGGGTGACGATCAGGTCGACATAGCGCTGGCGGTAGCGCGTTTCCACGTCTTCCAGGCCGTGAAACTTGTCGGGCAGCGGACGCAGGCTTTTGACCAGCAGCCGCACCTGCTCGGCGCGGATGGTCAGTTCCCCGGTGCGGGTTTTGAACAGCACGCCTTCGCAGCCGATCCAGTCGCCCAGGTCCCAGTGCTTGAACGCGGCGTGCGCCTGCTCGCCGGTGACGTCGTTGGACACGTGGATCTGGATCCGGCCGGTGCTGTCCTGCAGCGTCGCAAAGCTGGCTTTGCCCATCACCCGCTTGAGCATCATGCGCCCGGCCACGCGCACGCGCACGGCTGCAGCCTCCAGCGCCTCGGGCTCGTCGCCGCCGTGCTGCGCCTGCAGATTCATCGCCCGGTGCGTGGGCCTGAAGTCATTGGGGAAGCCCGGGCCGAGCTGGCGCAGCGCGGCGAGCTTGGCGCGGCGTTCGGCGATCAGGTGCGAATCGTCGGCGCTGGCGGGGTGTGGGGTATCGTTTGACATGCAGCAAAGGCAATGGAAAGCAAGCGGCCGCCGCACTGGGCGCGGCACGAAGGAGGACGACGGGCTTGCTGCGTTGTGGTGCGCGTTGCAAGCTGCCGGATCGGCAAATTTTACCGCTGCGCTTGCCTCATCCCGTCCCCAGCCGCACCCCCAACCAGAACAGGCCGACGATGAGCCCCTGCACGGCAGCGTTGGCTGCGCCGAAACGGCGTTGTGCGCCGGCAAATCCGGCCACGGTTTTGCTCAGCGCATTTGCTGACAGCGCCAGGGCAATCGCCTGCACCGATTGTGCCGCCGTCATGGCGCCGCTGACGGCGTATTGCGCGGCAGCGGCCGCGGCGGCATGGGCGTCGGCAAACCCCGCCAGTCCGGTGGCGATGATGGCGCCACGCTCGCCGAGCCAGGTGCGTATCGTCTCAGTGACGAGCAGCACACCCGCCAGCAGCGTGGCAAACACCAGCGCCTGCACGGGCTGAAAGGGCCGCTGCAGGGCGAGCTCCGCCGGCTTGGCCGGTGCCTGCGGCGTGGCAGGAGGCGAACCGAGCCGCCAGAGCAGGGCGACGGTGAGCGCGGTGCCGGCGGCATACAAGGCCAGTGCCGGCCAGAGCACGGCCAGCAGCGCGGGCGCGATCACCCCGATCAGGCTGCTGAGTTCGATCGCCGTGGCCAGATTCGACAGCACGGCAGCACGCAGGCAGTCGGCCTGCTGCGCCTGATGCGTGCGGGCGCGTTGCGCCATACTGGCGATGGTCGCCGTGCTGGAGACGAAGCCTCCGGCCAGCCCGGACAGCGCCAGCCCGCGCGCGGTACCGAGCAAACGCATGCCCAAGTGCCCCAGCGCCTGGATGGCCATCACCAGCACCGCGAGCAGCCACAGGGTGTGCAGATTCAGCCCGGCAAGCCAGGCCATGCGCGCGTCCGGCAGTAGCGGCAGGACGATCAGCGCGGCTGCAGCCAGCAGCAAAGCCGACTCCATTTCCTGCGCGCTCATCACATTGCGCACCAGGGTGTGCAGCGCACTCTTGGCGGCAAGAATGCCGGCGACCGCGGCGCCAAGCCCAGCCGCCCAGCCGGGGGACTGTTGCGCCAGCGCGCCGATGAGCACGGTCAGCAGCAGGGCGAATTCGGTCGTCAGGCCGGGGTCGGACTGGCGCGACTGCACGTACCCCGCCCAGGCGAGCAAGGCGAACCCGCCCAGCACCACGCCCAGCGCCAGCGGGCCGAGCACGGCAGCGGTTGCGCCGCTGAGCGCGGCGAGCACGAAACTACGTAATCCGGCGGGCGACTCCGGCGGTTGCTGCCGCTCGCGTTCCATGCCGATGAGCAGACCGGCACCGACCGCTGCGGCCCAGGGCAGGAGGGAGGAATCAGCCATCGTGGTGCAAGCTCAGGGGGGTGGGCAGGAGCCGGCAAAATCGGCGTCTTCCAGCCGGATGCGACCCGATTTGGCCAGAATCAGATCGTGGGCATTGTGCACAATCGCCTGCGCGGCGCAAATGCGCACCCGCCCGGCACTGAAGGCGCCACCCGGCTGCTGCGCCATGCCCAGCGGGGTGAAGACCACGGGTTTGCGCAGCGGGCTGTTGGCCATCAGCACCACCCCCGCGGGGGCTGGCGCTGCGGTGAGCAGCACCTGTTCGCCGCCGTCGCATTGACCGTTGCGGTCGTCGTCCAGACAGACCATCCAGCCTTTGGACCAGTCGGCCGACCCGCTGCGCTGGCACTGCCCGTCCTGCGCGGCGCAGAGCACCACGCGGCGTTGCAACTGCAGGGCGCTTTGCCGCGCGGCATGAAACGCGGCGACCAGCGCGTTGGTCGTGACCGCCAGCCGGTGCTGCATCACCCAGCCGTGCAGCGCCGGCACCGCCCAGCCGGCCAGCAACGCGGCCACGGCCAGAACGATCAGCGCCTCGATCAGGGTGAACCCCCGGCGAGGCCAGACCGGCTGGCTGCGGCACGGTGCTTGTGTGCTCGAACCCGACTGCTGCATTTCCAGGACCCGGGAGACATGAGGCTGGCAGCAGCGTAGTCCGAATTGCAGTCCGGCGAATCTGCGCTCAATCAGTCTTTTGTGCGTCGATCCGACGAAACGGCGAAGACGTTTGGCGGCATCAGTTGCTCCAGCATGTCGTCACACCAGCGGTGCCGGAGGCGGTTTTGGTTCCCGCCTGGTTGATGCCCAGAGTGCCGCAGGCGGTATCGCGTGCGGCCTGCGCCCCCGTGGGCGTCGCCGTGACGGTGTAAGTGTCGCTGCCCGCCGTGACGTTGAACTGATAATCGGCGCCGGAATTCTGCGTGCTGGCGCAGTCGAGGGTGGTGGCGGGAGGCGAGGGTTTGTTGACGAACGGATTTGGAGTTCCCTGAGGGTTTTGGTCGTACCGCAGGTTTTGCGTGTAATACCGCTCCATATAGCCTGCATACTGCGACAGACAGCCTTGCGCCGCCGCCCGCTTGGTTTTGACCACGCTGTTGATATACGACGGATAGGCGACTGCGGCGATGATGGCAATCACCGCAACGACGATCATCAGTTCGGTCAGCGTGAACCCCGTGGCCTGACGGGACGACACGCTGCAACGCTGTGCTGGTGTGTTCATGGCGTTTTGCTGGAAAAAGGAGAAGGTCACAGCGATCAGTCACTCAGTTCGCGCCACGACACCCGGCCGACGCTGCCCGATGGCGAGGTGATCGGCCCGAGATTGACCGGGGAACCGGACAGGTTGTTGAACTGCAGCATGATTTTGCCGTTTTTGTCGTAACTTCCCGTGACGCCTCCGGCCGGGCCGACCGGATAGACCACGCCGTTGTAGGCGACGTTCACGTTCACGCCATTATTGACGTAAGACGTGGCGCCGAGGCCAAAATCGCTGTTGAAGTTGCCCCCGGTAAACGGGTTGACCAGCATCACCGCCCCCGACGGTACGGTGTTGCACGGATCACTGACCTTCGGAATCATGGTCGTGACCAGCGCCATGCCGCCGATGAACTGGGTACGGTTGATGATGCGTTCGCCCTGCTGGGTGGACAAGTCCATATACCAGCCGGCCTTGCCGTTCATATCATTCACCGCAGCCGCGCTGGTGGCGCGCAGCAGGTTTCCGTTACCCGCGCTGTCCTCCTTGACGATGGAACGCTGCGTCAGCCCGCTGCGCAGCGTGCTGGCAGAGACGACGGGCTGGGTGGATGTGGCCGAGTCGTTGCTCACTCGCACGCCGTACCAGGTTTGCGTTTGTGTGGACGTCACATCGCCATCGTCAAGGTAACGCCCGGTGCCGAAAAACGCCCACGTGCTTTCCTTGCCTTGTGTCGTATCGTGGCTCAGCGCGACCAGGCTGGTGATGGGTTGCACCGCTCCATTGACGTCCTTGGCCTGAAAGATTTTGCTCACGGTCCCGGTCGGGGACTGCAGGTCGAACGACCACAGATTGCCATTGAGATCTCCGGCATACGCCATGGTCGAAATCCCGGTTTTGCTGTCAGGCTGGGCCAAACCCGGTTCGGCCAGTCCGTCGTTGCTCGCGCCCGTCGTCGGCCGCACATTCAGTGCGCCGCTGGCCAGGTCGAATTCGAGCAGTGCGGGGACGTTTGCCGCGCTGTTGTAGCCGTTGCCCAGATAAACCACCCACTTGCTTGCGCTGCCATTTTTGATTTGCGCAATCACCGGCGTGCCCGTCATCTGCCCGATGTAATTGCTGCAATTGCTGGTGATGCTGCCCGTACAGGCCCCGGTGTCGCCTGCGGAGCGCTCCCAAAGGATGTTTTTGGCCGTCGTCGACGGGTCTTCAAAATTCGACGGATTGGTGATGTCCAGGGCATACACCGTTTTTGCCGGCCCGCGCCCTGTGGTGCCGACCAGAATGGTGCGCCAGATTTTTCCTTGACCATCCCCCGTGTCGATGTAGACGTTTTGTGTGGTGATGCGGCCGTCGTTGTAGTACTGATGCGGCACGGCCTGCGCACCGGTGACACCATCGACCACGCCGTACTGCGGGTTGGCGAGGTTGGAAATGCCCCCCGTACCGTTTGCCGGCTGTGCGAGCACCGCGGCGGGCAGATACGCAAAAATTTCCTGCCCGGCGGGTTTGTTCGGGTCGAGCAGGCCGTTGGTCAGCCCCTGTTTGACGCGGAACGCATGCAGCATGCCGTCGTTGGCGGCAACGTAAACCAGCGGCGTGCGCGAAGTCTGGTTGGCAACGAAGGTGCCATAACTCGACGCGCCGTCGAAGGTGGCATTGACATACAGCGTTTTGTCCGGCGCGGCGACGTAAACCGGGGTGGAGGAAATCACATCACCCAACACGGCCTTGCGTTGCCGCAGCGCGGTATTGGAGTTGTCACCGCGCAGGTAATTCAGCATTGCTGCGCGGCTGATCGATTGCTGCGTGCCGCCGACGTAATAATCCAGCCCCTGCAACAAGGTATTGTCGAGCGCCGGTAGGGTGTTGCCGCTGCCGAGGATGAACTGCGCCGGGCTTTGCGGGTTGAGTGTGCTCGCCAGCCGGTTCACCGTCCAGATATTGCGATTCGCTGCGGCCGGAAACACAGAATTCACCGACCATGCCGGGACATAGGCTTGGGCAGCGTTGTCCCACTGCTCTGCGGTGAGTGCGCCCGTCCATTGCCCGGTGTAATACGAGGCGATGAAACGGTACGTCGCGTCAGCCGTACTCGTCGTGCCCGTTGCCGACAGGGTGATGGCGTTTCCCGCCCCTTTACGGTCGGCGATTTGCGCCAGTGCGGATTTCAGGCCGTTGATGAAGTCGGTTGGGTTTTTAGCCGAAAAGAAATCACCATGACCGTTGACGGCGGCATGGAGTAAGTCCGCGATGTTGTTCGGGCTGTCAGCGCTTGGCTGTGGCCACGACAGAGTGGTGACACCCGTCGGCGGCGTACCTGTGCGTGCCCAGGCGAAAATCTGCTCTTGCGTCAGTGCGGGGTTGATCCCGGTGGGGTCATAGCCCAGCCCCATGGTGAATGTGGTCATGTGTTGCCAGAACGCCGGATCATTCGGTGTCGTGGGCACGTTATTGGCTGTTGTCGGTCGCAGATCGTTCTGCCAGTAATACATCGCCACATCAGCAAGGGTGTTCGAATAGGAGTCGGAATAAGGGGGGGCAGCGATGCGCTGGTAAGTCGATGGCGTGGTGATTTGAGGGCCGTTAGTACCATCGACATTGCCCACGCCAATGGCTGTATCTGAATCGGTGTTCCAGAAGCCATCCGTCGTCAAAATGGTGAAGGCGGACCGGCAAGTATATTCTGAGATGTCTGTATTGCTCGTTTGCCACGGTTGTGCGGTTTCGTAGTACTTGCCAACTGCTTTGAGCGCGGATCGAAGGGGCGTGCCGTTGTTAGGCGTGATGGTTGTGATCCAGTCCCAAAATTTGGCTTTTTGTGAGATCGG
>JAJZAQ010000085.1 GCA_021799355.1 Pseudomonadota bacterium | reverse complement strand
TGGTCATGAGGCCAGATTTTCGCACCGAGTGGTTCGACGGCGTCAGCGCCCTGAGCGCCGTGCAGTGGGACGCGCTGGTCCAGGCCACGCCGGGCACCACGGTTTTTCAGCGCCACGGCTGGCTGGCCGCGCTCGAACGCAACGGCTGCGTCGGCGCCGGCACCGGCTGGCAGCCGCTCGTCCTCGCCCTGCGTGAGCGCGGCGGCGCACTGGCCGCTGCCTGCGCGCTGTACGTCAAATCACACTCTTACGGCGAATACGTGTTCGACTGGGGCTGGGCACGGGCGTATGCCGCGCACGGCCTGGCGTATTACCCCAAACTGCTGCTGGCCGTACCGTTCACTCCGGTGCGCGGCGCCAAACTGCTCGGGACGGACGCGCAGGCGCGGCAAACACTGCTGCGCGGCATCGTCGACTGGGCGCGTGCGCAGGGTTTCAGTTCGTTCCACGCGCTGTTTCTCGATCCGCAGGAAGCACGGTGGGCGCAGGACCTCGGCATGCTGCAACGCACCACGCTGCAGTTCCACTGGCACAACCCGGCGCACGCCGGCTCGCCGCCATGGGCCGATTTCGACGCCTTTCTCGCCAGCATGCGCCATGACAAACGCAAAAAAATCCGCCAGGAGCAGCGTCAGGTACGCGACGCCGGAGTGTCGTATCGCGTGTTGCACGGCGAGCAGATCGAAACGGCCGACTGGGCCTTCTTCACCCGCTGCTATGCCACGACCTACGCGCAGCATGGCGCAACGCCGTATCTGAATGCCGGCTTTTTTCAGACCGTCGGCCAGGCCTTGTCCGCGCACTGCCTGCTGTTCGTCGCGCAACGCGCCGGCCGGGACATCGCCAGTTCCCTCGTGCTGCTCGACCCGGCACGGCGCACGGTGTATGGCCGCTACTGGGGGGCGACCGAGTACCTCCCCGCGCTGCATTTCGACGCCTGCTATCACCAACCCATCGCCTGGTGCCTGCGCCACGGCTACACCACATTCGAAGGCGGCGCGCAGGGCGAACACAAAATCGCCCGCGGCCTCGAACCCGTGGCCACGCAGTCGGCGCACTGGCTGGCGCATCCGCAATTTGCCAGCGCGGTCGAGGAATTCCTGGCGGAGGAATCGGCAGCACTCAGCGCGTATCAGGGCGAGCTGAGCACCCGGCTGCCCTTCAAGGCAAGCGCTGACCTCTGAAACACCGCTCAGCCGCGTTGCGCCAGCTGCTGCTGGACGAAACCGAGCAGACCGGCGCTGGCCTGCTCGACCAGATCGAGCACGCGCTCGAAATCGCGTTCGGTGCCGTAATACGGATCAGGCACCGCCGCCACCGGCGCATCCGGCGCAAAACTCAGAAACAGCCGGCAGCGCGAGGCGTATTGCGGCGGCGCCTGCTGTTCGAGCAGAGCCAGATTGTCCCAATCCATCGCCAGCAGCAGGTCGAAGCGGGAAAAATCACCCGGCTCGACGACACGGGCGCGCAGTTTGGACAAGTCGTAGCCGCGCTGCAAGGCGTGGCGCTGGGTGCGTTTGTCCGGCGGCGAGCCCACGTGATACGCATGCGTGCCGGCCGAGTCGACGAGCACCCGTCGCTCCAGCCCGGCGTCGCGCAGCTTGGCACGAAACACCCCCTCGGCCGTGGGCGAGCGGCAGATATTTCCCATGCAGACGAACAGCACAGCGAAATCGGACATATTTTTCAAGCAGTTGGACACGTCGACCGGCGCATTATCCGTCTGCGCGGCGGGCGGCGGCAGGAACGTTGTGAAGTTGTGTCAACCGAATTGCCGCATCGCACATTAAGCCCTCGATCCGGCTTGGATCGTTTCCATCCCAATTTTTGAAAGTGCATCCCATGAAGAAGATCGTTGCCACGCTGTTCGCCTCGCTGTTCGCCGCCACCGTCGCCATGGCGCAAACCCCGGCTGCTCCTGAAGCCGCCAAGCCCGAAGCGCACAAAGAAATGAAAAAAGAGCACCACAAAGTCGAACACAAAAAAGCCACCCACAAAAAAGTCGAAGAAAAAAAAGCTGAAGAGAAAAAAGCGCAGTAATCCGCTTTTTCCTGCACAGACGGGCGGCAAATAGCCGTCTGCGTCGCGCCAAATCCCCCGCCAGCGCCGCTGCGGGGGATTTTTTTCGCCTGCGCGCAAGGCAGGCGACAGCCGCAGCGTCGCCGCCATCTTGAAATTCCGCGCCAAACCCTCATAGTGCAGGTGTCTTTTTTCCTGACCTTGCACACCATGCAGACCGATCCCGCCGCCGCCCCGCAATCGCCTCCCCCTGCCGATGCCCAACAGCCGCAAAACGACGCGGCACAGCACCAGGAGTTGATTCCCGAGCCCGTGTTGAGCGACGAGCTGGCGCAGGCGCAGGAGGAAATCGCCAGGCTGGGCGACCAGTTGCTGCGCGCCCGCGCCGAAGTGGAAAACATCCGTCGCCGCGCCGAGGAGGAAGTGGCCAAGACGCGCAAATTTGCCGTCGAGACCTTCGCCGAAGCCTTGTTGCCTGTCAAAGACAGTCTGGAAGCGGCGCTGGCCGACACCAGCGGCAAGATCGACGTGCTCAAGCAGGGCGTCGAGCTCACGCTCAGTCAGCTCAAATCCGCCTTCGAGCGTAACCGGCTGCAGGAAATCGCACCGGCGGCTGGCGACAAATTCGACCCTGCGCTGCATCAGGCGATTTCTGTGCAACCCGCCGAGCAGGCGTCGGGCACCGTGGTTTCGGTGTTGCAGAAGGGATACCGCATCGCCGAACGCACGCTGCGCCCTGCGTTAGTAACGGTCGCGCAGTAAACCGGCAGACCGACACCGTCCGCTTGAATTCACCGCAAATTTCCTTATCTAGCGAATCATCAGACATTGGCGCCTTGGGCGCGGCACATCCGGAGAACATTCATGGCAAAAATCATCGGTATCGACCTGGGCACCACCAACTCGTGCGTTGCCGTCATGGAAGGCAACACGCCCAAGGTCATTGAAAACAGCGAGGGCGCGCGCACCACGCCGTCGATCGTCGCCTACATGGAAGACGGAGAAATCTTGGTGGGCGCCTCGGCCAAGCGGCAGTCGGTCACCAACCCGAAAAACACCCTGTACGCGGTCAAGCGCCTGATCGGCCGCAAGTTCACCGAAAAAGAGGTGCAGAAGGACATCGACCTGATGCCGTACAAAATCGTCGCCGCCGACAACGGCGACGCCTGGGTGGAAGTGCGCGGCAAGAAGCTGGCACCACCGCAGATCAGCGCCGAAGTGCTGCGCAAAATGAAAAAGACCGCCGAGGACTATCTCGGTGAGCCGGTGACCGAAGCCGTGATCACCGTGCCGGCCTACTTCAACGACAGCCAGCGCCAGGCGACCAAGGACGCCGGGCGCATCGCGGGGCTGGACGTCAAGCGCATCATCAACGAGCCGACGGCTGCGGCGCTGGCCTTCGGCCTGGACAAGCACGGCAAGGGCGACCGCAAGATCGCGGTGTATGACCTGGGCGGCGGCACCTTCGACATTTCGATCATCGAAATCGCCGATGTCGAGGGCGAAAAGCAGTTCGAGGTGCTGTCGACCAACGGCGACACCTTCCTCGGCGGCGAAGACTTCGACCAGCGCATCATCGACTACATCATCACCGAGTTCAAGAAAGAACAAGGCGTCGATCTGAGCAAGGACGTGCTCGCGCTGCAGCGCCTGAAAGACGCGGCGGAAAAGGCCAAGATCGAGCTGTCGAGCTCGACCCAGACCGAGATCAACCTGCCGTACATCACCGCCGACGCCAGCGGGCCGAAGCACCTGAACATCAAGCTCACCCGCGCCAAGCTGGAAAGCCTGGTCGAAGACCTCATCGAGCGCACCATCGAGCCTTGCCGTGTCGCCATCAAGGACGCGGGCATCAAGGTGGGCGACATCGACGACGTCATCCTCGTCGGCGGTATGACCCGCATGCCCAAGGTGCAGGACAAGGTCAAGGAGTTTTTCGGCAAGGATCCGCGCAAGGACGTCAACCCCGATGAGGCCGTGGCCATCGGTGCGGCCATCCAGGGCTCGGTGCTCGCCGGCGACCGCAAGGACGTGCTGCTGCTCGACGTCACCCCGCTGTCACTGGGGATCGAGACCATGGGCGGGGTGATGACCAAGATGATCAGCAAGAACACCACCATCCCGACCAAACACACCCAGGTGTTTTCCACTGCCGACGACAACCAGCCGGCGGTGACGGTCAAGGTGTATCAGGGCGAGCGTGAAATGGCCGCGGGCAACAAGCTGCTCGGCGAGTTCAACCTCGAAGGCATCCCGCCGGCGCCGCGCGGCGTGCCGCAGATCGAGGTCACGTTCGACATCGACGCCAACGGCATCCTGCACGTCTCGGCCAAGGACAAAGGCACCGGCAAGGAGAACAAGATCACCATCAAGGCCAATTCCGGCCTGAGTGAAGAAGAAGTGCAGCGCATGGTGCGCGACGCCGAGATCAACGCCGCGGAAGACCACCGCAAGCGTGAGCTGGCCGACGCGCGCAACCAGGCCGACGCGGCGGTGCACTCGGTGCGCAAGTCGCTGGCCGAATACGGCGACAAGATCGATGCCAGCGAAAAATCGGCGATCGAGGCCGCGCTGAAGGCGGCGGAAGACGCCATCAAGTCCGAGGACAAGGCCGATATCGAGGCCAAGACCAACGCGCTGCTGGCGGCCAGCCAGAAGCTCGGCGAAAAAATGTACGCCAGCCAGGCTGCCGGCGCCGCAGCGGGTGGCGCGGGCGGCCCGGCAGCGGGCGCAGGTAGCGCCGCGGCGGACGACACCGTGGTCGATGCCGAGTTCAAGGAAGTCAAGGACGGCAAGGCCTGAGCGGCGGCGCCGTGCAGTCTGCCCCAACGGGAGGGTCGCACATGGCGGTGGCCCTCCCGTCGTCCATTTTCATCAACCGCAAAGCAAGGCTGAACCGTGGCCAAACGTGACTATTACGACGTGCTGGGCGTGAGCAGAAACGCCTCGGAAGACGAGATCAAAAAGGCCTACCGCAAGCTGGCCATGAAGTATCACCCTGACCGCAACCAGGGCGACAAGGCAGCGGAGGAGCAGTTCAAGATCATCAAAGAGGCTTACGAGTGCCTGTGCGATGTACAAAAACGCGCGGCTTACGACCAGTACGGCCACGCCGGAGTCGATCCGTCGGCTGGCGGTTTCGGCGGCTTTGGCGCAGGAGGCGCGGGATTCGGTGACTTCGGCAGCATTTTCGAAGAAATTTTCGGTGGCGGCAGGCGCGGCGGCGGCCCGCAGGTCTACCGTGGCAACGATCTGAGCTATTCGCTGGAAATCACGCTGGAGGATGCCGCGCACGGCGTGAGCAAGAATCTGCGCATTCCGAGCTGGGAGGAGTGTTCGACCTGCCACGGCAGCGGCGCCAAACCGGGGACCAAACCAATTACCTGCACCACCTGCCACGGCAGCGGCCAGGTGGCGCAGCGCATGGGCCCGTTTGCGATGCAGCAGACCTGCCCGACCTGCCACGGCAGCGGCAAGCTCATTCCCGAGCCCTGCCCCGCCTGCCACGGCCGCGGCCGCGTGCAAAAGCACAAGACCCTGGAAGTGCAGATTCCTGCCGGAATCGACTCGGGGATGCGCATTCGCTCCAGCGGCAACGGTGAACCGGGGGTCAACGGCGGCCCGCCGGGCGATCTGTACGTGGAAATCCACATCAAACCCCATCCGGTGTTCGAACGCGACGGCGACGACCTGCACTGCCATGTGCCGGTGAGCATGGTCACGGCCGCGCTGGGTGGCAGCATCGAGATCGG
>JAJZAQ010000004.1 GCA_021799355.1 Pseudomonadota bacterium | reverse complement strand
CTTCCAGTCGGCTAGCCGCTTGATGGACGCCAGCGTGCCTTTTGGGATGTCGCCATCTGGATGCTTGACCGTCACCAAGCCGGGTTTGGTTGGGTGCCTGAACTGGTGGTGCGAGCCTTTGACACGCACCAACTGCCAGCCATCGGCTTCCAGTTGCTTGATGAGTTGCCGGCTGTTCATGGTGGGTATTGTCACCACCAACTCAGGGCTGTCAACACCGAGTTTTAGGGTCAGGTCTATCTTCGTAGCATGCGCCGGTATGAATTTGCTACTTTGCTAGACCTGACCCCGTTCACGTTTCTCCTGTTGAGAAACAGTGGCCAGACTACCTTTCTGAAGGTCGCATTGTCTGGCTGCGCATGAAATAGCCCGTGCGCACCTGCATGCCACGGGCTGCGGCTGGTTCTGGTTTGTGTGCAGGCACTTCGCCACCAGCAAACGGCGTCAGTGTTCCACACCGGCGCCTGTAGGTCAACGGCAGCGGGCGGCGCGCCATTTTGCGAGACCTGACCCAGTTCCGATGTCGTGGCCGTTTTGAGGATGTGGGCGGCGCTGATGATCGGCGACCGTCTGTTTCGCGTGCAATTGACGGTCAAGGACTACGGCGATCCACGCCTGTTGCACTCCCTGGCGGCCGTGCAAATAGAACGCGCCCCGCCGGGGATCTCACCGTCCTACTCCACCCCTGAAGGGGTTCAGACAGCCCAGCTGACCACGGGGCGCAAAGTCAGTTTACGCGAACTGCTGCGCGGAGCCAAGCTGCAGGACGGCAGCGAGTACGCCTTGCGCTGACCGCGCGCTGGCGTTGCGTAGGTTTTCCGCCAAAACCGGCGAACCCGTTCGCCCCGACATCGCCACGATGCCCAGGCACCATCGCCGGGCATGAACGAGCCCCAAACCCGACCGGCGCTGCACACCTTCACCTTCGCGGTGAATGCGCAGGCCCCTGCCGACGCGAAGCAGCCGCTGCGCTTCGAAGGCATTGCCTATTCCGGCGGCGTGGTGCCGCAATATGGCTGGCTGGGCGATGTGGCCATCGACCTGTCCGCCATGAAAAACCCCGACGGCGACACCCTGCCGGTGCTCACCGATCACGACGGCCGCATCGAGCGCATCGCCGGGCAGGGCAGCATTTTCCGCGCCACAGCCGAAGACGGCACGCTGCAGCTGCGCATCGCCGGCGAGATCACCGACCTCACCCCGGCCGGCCAGCAGATCGCCGCGCTGCTCAAGGCGGGCTATCCGCTGCAGATGAGCGTGGGCATGAGCGCGGATTTCCGCGAAGTGTCCGACCCCGTTCTGATCAACGGCCAGCCCCTGCGCGTGGCCGGGGTGTTCGAGCGGCCGTTCATCCGCGAAGTGTCTTTCGTTGCCGTCGGCGCCGACCCGCAAACGCAGGCGCAGGCGCTGTCGGCGTTTTCCACCCCTGCAAAGGAGCCATCCCCCATGTCTCGCACCGCCGAAGACGAAGCCCTCATTGCAGGGCTGAACGAGCAGGTCAAGAGCCTGCAAGCCGAACTGAACCGCGTGCGCCAAGAGCGCCGCGCCGAGCAGCTGTCCGCGCTGTTTGCGGCCATTGGTCGCGACGCGCCTGACGAAGAGGCGGCCAGGCCCTACCTCGAGATGAGCGATGCGGCGTTTGCCGCGTTCGCCGCCGATCTGAAAGCCGTGGCGCAGGCCGCCCGCCCACAGCCCAACCCGGCGCTGTTTGCCTCGCAGGCGCTAAGCCGCGCGGCCAGCCAGCCCGATCGCTCGATTGACTGGGACGAGGTGTACCGCTTCGCCCTCAAAAACGTCTGAACGGCTAGGAGACCCCCATGCCCACGATGCAAGCCACCATCGGCCAGTTCCTCAAGTACGAGGCGCCGCAGAACTACAGCCGCGAGGACGTGACCGTCGCCAGCGGCCAAACCCTTGTGCCCGGTCAAGTGGTCGGGCGCGTGACGGCCAGCGGCAAGATCGCCGCGTTCAACCCGACGGCTTCCGATGGCACGCAAAACGCCATCGGCATTGCCTTTGCCGCGGTGGACGCCAGCGGCGGCGACAAGCCCGGCGTGATCATCGCCCGCCACGCCATCGTCGTCGACCGCGACAACCTGGTGTGGGCCGGCAGCCCCACCAACGCGCAAAAAGACGCGGCCATCGCGCAACTCAAGGCGCTGGGCATCCTGGCGGAGTTTTGGGGTCAGGTCTATCTTCGTAGCATGCGCCGGTATGGATTTGCTACTTTGCTAGACCTGACCCCGTTCACGGCCGGGGGCACTGCCAGCGGCGTCCGCGCAGCGGGGTACGCAGCTCAGCGAGCAATTGCCGGGCGCGCGGCAGGTCGGCGTCGTCGAGCACCCACACGGCCGGGTTGCACTCGTCGGGCGGGATTTCACCGGCGATGCTGCTGAGGTAGCGGGAAAACACCGTCGCGCGCACTCCGGCGGCGTTGAGCGCGTCGGCCCAGAGCGAGGCGATGACCAGATTGGGGGCGACGTCCACACGTTTCATCGTGGCGGCGGCGACGTGATTTCGGCGTAGATCTGGCGGTACAGCGCCAGCCGTGCCGGGGTGATGGCGTGCGGGTCGGTGGTGAAGACGCAGCCGGGTTCGTTGCGGTGGGTGCAGTTCTGGAACCGGCACTGCCCGTTGCGCGCACGGATTTCGACGAAGCCGTGTTGCAGTTGCGACACCGTCAGGTGGTGCAGGCCGAAGGTCTGGAACCCGGGGGAATCCATCAGCGCGCTGCCCGGTGGCAGTCCGGGCAGATCGTACAGCCGGGTCGCCGTGGTGGTGTGTTTGCCCGCCGACAGCGCGGTGGAGAGCTCGCGCGTTGCCGCCTGTGCCTGTGGCGCGAGCAGATTGGTCAGGCTGGATTTGCCAACGCCGGAAGCGCCCAGCAGCAGGCAGGTCTGGCCCGACAGCAGGGGGGTGAGCGCCTGCCGCGCCGCCTGGGGCGCGGTGTGCACCGACAGTTCGATGACGTCATACCCCAGGTCGCGGTACAGCGCCATGTCGGCGCGCGCGGCGTCGGCCTGTGGCAGATCGCATTTGTTCAGCAGCAGGGTCACCGGGATGTCCGCGGCGTCGGCGGCGACCAGCGCGCGCCCGATCAGCCCATGCTGGATGCCGGGATAGGTGGCGGTGACGAGCAGCACGCGGTCGATGTTGGCGGCGAACACTTTGCTGCGCCACTGATCCTGCCGCCACAGCACATTGCGCCGTGGCAGCAGGTCGGCAATCGCCAGCGGCGGCGTGCCGGCGGCAAGCAGCACGCGGTCGCCGCACACGGCCTCGGCGCGTTTGCCGCGCGGCAGGCAGGGCAGCACCGTACCGTCGTCGAGCTGCGCGAGGTACTGCCGGCCATAGGCGGCGACGATGCGTGCGCCCAGCGTGGCGGCGGGGTCTTTGCCCTGCGGCCGGGCGGGGCGCAGGGGCTGCGAACGCGGTTTGGCGGGACTGCCGGGCACACCCATGCGGTTTTCAGCGCATCGCGCCCTGCGCGTACACGGCGTCGGTCTTGGCGGCCAGAATCAAGTCGTTGCGCGTGATGCCGCCGGCAGAATGCGTGCTGTACGCCACGGCACAGCGGTTGTACTGCACCAGCAGATCGGGGTGGTGGTCTTCGCGGTGCACCACCCAGGCCAGCGCGTTGACGAAGGCCAGCGTCTGGTAATAGTTGGAGAAAGTGTAGGTTTTGCGCAGCGCGCCGTCTTCGCTGCGCCAGCCGTCAAGCCGCTGCAGCGCGGCGGCAATGGCCGCAGCGTCGAGCCGCTTGCTGGCGTCGAGCGGTTGGCAATGTGCGGCGAGCAGATCGTCGGGGGGCGTGGTCATGGCGGTTCAGGCCGCAGCCGGGGAGTGCATGGCAGGGGAGTCGGTGGCCGGCAGCGCGCCCAGGCGTTCGAGCCGCTGCAGCGCCGGCGGGTGGCTGTAGTAGAAGCGCACGTACACCGGGTCGGGGGTCAGGGTGCTGGCGTTGTCGCGGTACAGCGCGACCAGGGCCTCGCCCAGCGCCTTGGCATCGCTGTGCTGTGCGGCGTAGGCATCGGCCTCGAATTCGTGTTTGCGCGACGTGGCTGCAGCCAGAGGCGAAAAAAACACCCCGAACACCGGCAGCATCAGGCTGAACAGGATGAGGGCGAGCGCGTGGTTGGGAGCGAACAGATTGGGCATGACTCCCAGGCCGACGTAAAACCACACTTGATCGGCCAGCCATCCCAGCAGCGCGAACCCGGCCAGGCTGAGCGCGAACATCATGCCCATGCGTTTGATGATGTGATGCCGCTTGTAATGCCCGACTTCGTGCGCCAGCACGCCCTCGATCTGCACCGGGGTGAGCTGCTGCAGCAGGGTATCGAACAGCACCACGCGGCGCGCCGCCCCCATGCCGGTGAAATAGGCATTGGCGTGCGCGCTGCGCCGCGACCCGTCCATGACGTACAGCCCGGACAGGGCGAAGTTGCAGCGCTGCATCAGCGCCTGCGCGCGGGCTTTGACCTCGCCGTCGGGCAGAGGCTGGAATTTGTTGAACAGCGGGGCGATGACCAGGGGGTAGATGACCATCATCAGCAGGCTGAAGGCCGTCATCCCGGCCCAGGCCCACAGCCACCACCAGCCGCCTGCGGTTTGCATGATCCACAGCAGCAGCAGCGCCAGCGGCAGCAGGACCACGGCGCTGACCACGGCGTTTTTCACCAGGTCCAGGACGAACGACCGCGGCGTCTGCCGGTTGAAGCCAAAGCGTGCCTCCAGCCCGAAGGTGCGGGCCACGTCCCAGGGCAGGTCGAGTAGCGCGCTGATCACGGCGAACGCCACGAGCAGCGCGAGCTGCCCGCCCAGGGCGGTGCCGAAGGTGCCGCTCACCCAGCCGTTGAGCAGCTGCAGCCCGCCTTCGAGCGTCCACAGCAGCACGACCACGGCGGAAAACAGCGTGCTCCACAGGCCGAAGCGCAGCTTGGCGACGGTGTAATCGGCGGCCTTCTGGTGCGCGGCAAGCGCAATGCTGGCACGAAACGGCGCGGGCACGGCATCGCGGTTCGCCAGCACATGGCGCAACTGGCGTTGCGCCAGCCACAGCCTGAGCGCCGTGCCGCCGACGAGCGCGGCGACGAACAACACGCTCCAGGCAAGGGCAAGGTGTTGCGGGCTCATGCGAAAATCCTTGGTCGAGCAGCGATCGATGGATCGCAGATTATTCCACCCAGCGCCGCCTTGCTGCGTGGCGCCGCCTTTTCCCTACTCAACGCCGACCATGTCCGAATCCGCCGCGCCCTCCACCCCCGTTCTCGCCTGCCACGACGACAACCTGATCTGGGTGGACATGGAAATGACCGGGCTCAACCCCGACACCGACCGCATCATCGAAATCGCCGTGGTCGTCACCGACCCGCAACTGACCGTGCGGGTCGAAGGCCCGGTGCTGGCGATCCACCAGAGCGAAGAGGTGCTCGCCGGCATGGACGCGTGGAACCAGAACACCCACGGCAAAAGTGGGCTGACGCAGCGGGTGCGCGAAAGCACCGTCGACGAGGCGCAGGCGGTGCAAACCCTGCTTGCCTTTTTGCAGCAATACGTGCCGGCAGGCAAGAGCCCGATGTGCGGCAACACCATCTGCCAGGACCGCCGCTTCATGGCCCGCTGGATGCCCGAGCTCGAACGCCATTTCCACTACCGCAACCTCGACGTCAGCAGCCTGAAGGAACTCGCCCGCCGCTGGCGGCCCGAAGTCGTCAGCAGCTTCAAAAAGGTGCAGGCGCACACCGCGCTAGCCGACATCCAGGAATCGATCGACGAACTGCTGCACTACCGCGAGCACTTTCTGCGCGTGCCTGCGGCGGGGTTCGATCCGGAGGTGGCTCACTCTTGATGCCGACGCTGCGGCCAATTGCCGGACGCATCCTCGGGCGAGTAACCGCTTGATCGCCGTGATCGCGCTGGGCGAGACGCGGCAGCGCGATCTGGCGCAGGTGGATTAAAACGGTCACTTAGGCGAAGAAGTCTTCCTCCCAGAATTCCAGCTCGGCGCGAACGCCGGTGCCGCGCTGCGCTTCGCGCTGACGCAGCTCGACGCGACGAATCTTGCCCGAGATGGTCTTGGGCAGATCGAAAAACTCGATGCGGCGCACGCGCTTGTACGGCGCGGCGCGCTCGCGCACGAACGCCAGGATGTCGCGCGCAAGCTCGGCGCTGGGTGCATAGCCGACGCGGCAGGCGACGTACGCCTTGGGGATGGTCAGTCGCACCGGGTCGGGGCAGGGCACGACCGCCGCCTCGGCCACCGCCGGATGCTCGATCAGCAGGCTCTCCAGCTCGAAGGGGCTGATGCGGTAGTCGGACGACTTGAACACATCGTCGGTGCGGCCGACGAAGGTGAAATAACCGTCGGCGTCGCGCTGCGCCACGTCGCCGGTGTGGTAGACGTGGCCTGCGGTGACTTGCGCGGTCTTGGCCGCGTCGCCGGCGTATTCCTGCATCAGGCCGGTGGGGCGCGGGTCGAGCTCGACGCAGACTTCGCCTTCGTCGGCGGGGTTGCCGTCGATGTCGAGCAGGCGGATGCGATAGCCGGGCATCGGCCGGCCCATCGCCCCGGGTTTGACAGGCTGCCCCGGCGAGTTGCCGATCAGCGCGCAGGTTTCGGTCTGGCCGTAGCCGTCGCGGATGGTGATGCCCCAGGCGGCGCGCACGCGCTCGATCACCTCGGGGTTGAGCGGCTCACCCGCACCCACCAGCTCGCGCAGTTTGACCGGGAATGCGGCGAGGTCTTCCTGGATGAGCATGCGCCAGACGGTCGGCGGCGCGCACAGCGTGGTCACGCCGCAGCGCGACAGCGTCTGCAGCGTGGCGTGGGCGTTGAACCGGCTCTGGTTGAAGGCGAAGATCGCCGCGCCGGCGTTCCACGGCGCGAAAAAGCTGCTCCACGCGTGCTTGGCCCAACCAGGGGAGCTGATGTTCCAGTGCACGTCGCCGGGCTGCAGGCCGATCCAGTACATCGTCGCCAGCGTGCCGACGGGGTAGCTCTGGTGGGTGTGCAAAACGAGCTTGGGCTTGGACGTGGTTCCGGAGGTGAAGTACAGCAGCAGCGGGTCGGTGGCACGGGTGGGCGCGTCGGGCGTGAAGGCGTCGCTCTCGGCCTGCGCGCCATCGAGCGAGGTCCAGCCCGCGGGCGCCTGGCCCGGGGTGAAGCGTCCGCGCACCCGCGTCCAGACGTCTGCGGGCAGCGCGGCGAACTTGGGCGTGTCGGCTGCCAGGCAGATCACGTGCCGCACCTCGCCGCGGCTGATGCGGTCTTCCAGATCGGCCGGGGTGAGCAGGGTGGTTGCGGGAATCATCACCGCGCCGAGCTTGATGCACGCCAGCATCGCGTCCCACAGCGCGATGCAGTTGGGCAGCATCAGCAGCACCCGCTCGCCGCGCCGCACGCCGTGCGCGCGCAAAAAGTTGGCCATGCGCGCCGAGCGCTGCGCCATGTCGGCAAAGCTGTAGCGCGCGTCGCTGCCGTCTTCCTCGACGATCCACAGCGCCAGCTGCGCATTGCCGCGCGCCATCGGGTCGAAGTAATCCAGCGCCCAGTTGAACGTGTCCAGCCGCGGCCACTGGAACTCGGCATAGGCGCGGGTGTAGTCGGTGCGGTGGCGCAGCAGCAGGTCGCGCGCCGCGGCAAAGGCGGGGTGAATCTCGGGCATGGTCGTCTCCACGAATTGTGATGCAAACGCTGAATAAATTGCACCGCGGACGGTCTGCGGCCTTGCGCGGTGCCCGGGTGCGCGTCTATCCGATGGATATGCCTCGCATCCTGCGCTGCGTGCGCCTTGCAGCCCATCGCGCTCGCGGCTTGCCTCAGCGTTTGCTTCTGCGCCGATCGTAGTGCGCCGCCAGCGGCACGGGCAACGCCGACAAGCGAAGTCAGGAGTCAGACCGGTGTCAGTCCGGCATGGGCTCCAGGCGGCGCGTGCACGGGATTTGCACCACGTCCAGCCACGGCTGACCGGGCGGGGCGAGCTGCGCCGCCGACAGCGCCCCGCCCCACAGGCAGCCGCTGTCCAGGCACAGCGCGCCGTCTTCCCAGTGCAGGCCGAGGGTGGACCAGTGGCCGAAAGCCATGGGTGTGCCCCGGGTGGCGCGCCGCGGCAGCGCAAACCAAGGTGCCAGCGTGCTGCTGCCGCCGTTGGCGCTGGCTTGTTTGTTGTGGAAATCGAGCCGGCCGTAGTGCGCCGGGTCGGTGTCGACAAAGCGGGCGCGGGTGAGGGTGTTGACGACGATGCGCAGGCGGTCGAAGCCGGTCAGGCTGTCTTTCCACTCGGTGGGTTCGTTGCCGTACATCACGCGCAAAAAATCGACGTAATCGGGCGCGCGCAGCTTTTGCTGCACTTCGGCGGCCAGTTGCAGGGTTTGCGCCGCCGTCCACTGCGGCAGCACGCCGGCGTGAACCAGCAGCCATCCCTGTTCGAACAGCGCCAGCGGGCGGTTGCGCACCCAGTCGATCAGCGCATCGCGCCGCGGCGACTGCAGGATGTCGTCGAGCGTGTCGCTGCGGTGCGCCTTGCGCACGCCGTTGGCCACGGCCAGCAGGTGCAGATCGTGGTTGCCCAGCAGGCATTGCGCGGCGTCGCCCAGCGCCATCAGACGCTCCATGCTCGCCAGCGATTGCGGCCCGCGGTTGACCAAGTCGCCCAGAACGATCAGGCGGTCGCTGGCCGGGTCGAAACGCAGCGCAGCCAGCAGCGCGTCGAGCGCGTCGGCACAGCCCTGGACGTCACCGATGAGATAGGTTGCCAATGCCACTCCCTAGAATGATGCGGTTGTTCCCAACAGCTCATCGTAGCGGGGCGCGCCGGGCGCGTCCTGGCTGCGCGCAACCGCCCATGACCCAGCTCGATTCCGGAATTTTCAAGGCCTACGACATCCGCGGTGTCGTCGGCAGCACGCTCACCGAACACGCCTGCCGCCACATCGGCCAGGCTTTCGCCACGCTCGTGCGGCGCAATGGCGAAACTGCAGTCCACTTGAGCCGTGACGGTCGCCTGTCCGGCCCGGCGCTGGCCGCAGCGCTCGCCCAGGGGTTGCGCGCCGGCGGCGTGGACGTGATCGACCTGGGCATGAACGCCACGCCCATGCTGTACTACGCCTGCGCCACCACCCCGGTGCTCAGCGGCATTCAACTCACCGGCAGCCACAACCCGCCGCAGTACAACGGGCTGAAAATGGTGCTCGGCGGCAATGCGCTGTTTGGCGCGCAGATCCAGGAGCTGCGCGAACTCACGCTGAGCGAGGCGTATGCCAGCGGTACCGGGGCGATCCGCCAGGCGAGCATCGTCGACGACTACATCGGCCACATCGTCGGCGACGTGCGTCTGGCGCGGCCGATGCACGTCGTGGTCGATTGCGGCAGCGGCGTGTCGGGGGCGTTCGCCCCCCGGCTGCTGCGCGAACTGGGCTGCACGGTGCACGAGCTGTATTGCACCGTCGATGGGCGCTTTCCCCACCATCACCCCGATCCCGCCGATCCGCACAATCTGCAGGACCTCATCGACACCGTGCGCCGCACCGGCGCCGAACTCGGTCTGGCGTTCGACGGCGACGGCGACCGCCTGGGCGTGGTCACGCCCGACGGGCAGATCATCTGGCCGGACCGCCAGCTCATGCTCTACGCCGCGGACGTGCTGCAGCGTCATCCCGGAGCGCCGATTCTGTACGACGTCAAATGCACCGCGCGTCTGCCTGCCTGGGTGCGCCAGCACGGCGGCGAGCCGGTGATGGGGCGCACCGGGCATTCGCTGGTCAAGGCGAAAATGAAAGACATCGGCGCGCCGCTGGCCGGCGAGATGAGCGGACACATCTTTTTCAAAGACCGCTGGTTTGGCTTCGACGACGCCCAGTACGGCGCCGCACGCCTGCTGGAAATCCTCTCGCGCAGCGACGATCCCGGCGCCGTCCTCCAGGCGTTGCCCGACTCGGTGTCCACGCCGGAAATCAAGCTCGACACCGCCGAAGGAGCCAATTTCGTCCTGTGCGAACGGCTGCAGCGCGAGGGCCGGTTTCCGGGAGCAACGCAGATCAGCACCATCGACGGCGTGCGTGCCGACTACGCCGACGGCTTCGGTCTGGCGCGGCCGTCGAACACCACGCCGTGCGTGGTGCTGCGTTTCGAAGGCAACGACGCGCAGGCCCTGCAGCGGGTGCAAGCCGAGTTCCGCGCCGCGCTGCTGGCGCTCGATCCGACGCTGAAGCTGCCGTTTTGAACACCGCGGCCAACCCGGAGGCGCCGGCCTTGCGCGTGCTCATCGTCAAGACCAGCTCGATGGGCGACATCGTCCACGCCTTGCCGGTGGTGCACGACATCCTCAGCCGTCACCCCGGCGCGCAGATCGACTGGCTGGTCGAGGAGGCCTACGCCGACATCGTGCGCGCCCACCCCGGGGTGCGCCGCGTGATCGCCGTGCAGTTGCGCCGCTGGCGCCGGCAGTTCTGGCGCGCCGGGGTGCGCCGCGAGTGGCGGCAGTGGAAAACCGCGCTGCGCGCCGAGCGCTACGACGCCGTCATCGACCTGCAGGGTCTGGTGAAAAGCGCGCTCATCGCCCGGCTGGCACGCGGCCCGCTGTACGGCCTGTCGTGGGCGAGTGCACGCGAAGCGCTGGCGCCGCTGTTTTACGCCCACCGGCAAAAAACCCGGCTGCGCCGCACCGAGGCGGCGGTGCCGCGCTACCGTGCGCTGGTCGGCTGGGCGCTGGGCGACGTGCCGCAGGGCGCGCCGCACTATGGACTGAGCCTGCCGCCGCGCCGCCCGCAGTGGCTCGACGCGGACCGGCCTTACGCCGTACTGCTCAGCGCCACGGCCAAGGAGCGCAAACTGTGGGAAGAGACGCGCTGGATCGCGCTCGGACAGGCGCTGGCGGCGCAGGGCGTGCGCTGCGTCTTCGCCTGGGGCAACGCCAGCGAGCGGCAGCGCGCACACCGGCTGGCGGCGGCAGTCGATGCCGCTGACGCCGGCAGCGCGCTGGCGGCGCCTGCGGCCTTCGCGCTGGGCGAGTGGATGCAGGTACTGCGCGCCGCGGCAGTGGTCATCGGCGTCGACACCGGCCTGCTCTATCTGGCTGCCGCCGTGGGCACACCGGCGGTGGCGATTTACACCGGCTCGTCACCGCACAGCGTGGAATTCGAGTCCGCCGGGCCGTGGCGTAGTCTGGGTGACGACGGTCAGCCGCCGACGGCGCAGGCGGTGGTCGACGCCGCGCGGCAACTGCTGGCGGCTACCGGGCACACGGCGGCATGAAGCCGCACTGGGCGTTGGCGCTGTACGGCGCGCTGTGGCGCCTGTTGCTGCCCCTGGCCCTGCTGCGTCTGTGGTGGCGCGGGCGCGCCGAGCCGGTCTATCGCCAGCGCTGGGGCGAGCGTCTGGGCTGGGCGCGCCGCCCGGCGGTGCATGCCGGCAGCGGTGCGCCGCTGATCTGGGTGCATGCCGTGTCGCTGGGCGAAACCCGCGCAGCCGCACCGCTGATCGCCGCGCTGCGGCAGCAGTGCCCGGGCATGCGCCTGCTGCTCACCCACATGACCGCCACCGGCTGGCAGGCCGGGGCCGCGTTGCTGCAGGCCGGTGACGTGCAGTCCTGGCTGCCTTACGACCTGCCCGGGCCGATGCGGCGGTTTTTGCGCCAGCACCGACCCGACGTCGCCGTGCTGATCGAAACCGAGGTCTGGCCGAACCTGGCCGTGCAATGCCGCCGCATCGGGCTGCCCCTGCTGCTGGCCAACGCCCGGCTGAGCGCGCGCAGCGCCGCGCGCTGGCAGCGCTGGCCGGCGCTGGCACAGGCGGCATGGCCGGGTCTGGACGTGGCGGCGCAGACGCCGGACGACGCGGCGCGCATTGCCGCGCTGGGCGTGGCGCGGGTGCAGGTGATGGGCAACCTCAAATTCGACATGCAGCCCGACGCCGCTCTGCTGCGCCTGGGCGCGCAGTGGCGACAGGCGGCGCGGCGGCCGGTGCTGCTGCTGGCGTCCACGCGCAGCGCCGGAGCCGACAGCGAGGAGCACAGGCTGCTGCGCGCCCTGCCGCCCGGGCTGGCGCAGCGCGCCTTGCTGGTGTGGGTGCCGCGCCATCCGCAACGTTTCGATGCCGTGGCCGGGTTGCTCGCCGCGCAGGGTTGGACGGTGCGACGCCGCAGCGCCGCGCCGCCGCCAGGCGATGCCGGGGTGTGGCTCGGCGATTCGGTGGGGGAGATGGCGGCGTATTACGCCATGGCCGATGCGGCCTTCGTCGGCGGCAGCCTGCTGCCGCTGGGCGGGCAGAACCTCATCGAGGCCTGCGCCTGCGGCTGCCCGGTGGTGCTGGGGCCGTCGCAGTTCAATTTTGCCGAGGCGGCACAGGCAGCGTGCGACGCCGGCGCTGCGGTGCAGGTGCAGGATGCCGCGCAGGTCTGGCAGGCGCTCACCGCGTGGCTCGACGATGCCGCGGCGCGCGACGCAGCCTCACGCCGCGCCCGGGAGTTCGCCGCGGCGCATCAGGGAGCCGCGGCGCGGCAGGCGCGCTGGATCGCAGCGCATCTGCCGGCCAAGTCAGTACAGCGGCACTGAGGGGTCGATTTCGCGCGACCAGGCGGTCATGCCGCCGTTGAGGTTGTAGATTTCGCCAAAGCCGTTCTGTTCGAGAAACCGCGCGACCATCATGCTGCGGTTGCCGCTGCGGCAAATGACCACCAGCGGTTTGGACTGGTCGAGCTCGTTTTGGCGCAGCGGCACGATACTCATCGGGATGTGCACCACGGGGCAGTGCGGGTGCCGGATCGCCGCCATCTGGAATTCCCACGGCTCGCGCACGTCGAGGAATTGCCAGTCGGTGATCGGGCCGGTGGCGGCGTGGATTTTGTCGGCCAGCTCGCGCACGCTGAGTTGTTTGATCATCAGGGAGTCCTTGGGTGAGGCAGGTCAGAATCGAAGATCAGAATTGAAAACGCGACGGCTCGGGGAAATGCTCCAGCCGCGTCGCCACGGTATCGAACAAGTCGCGGGTGACGAAATCGTCCGCGGTGACGCGGGTGATGAGTTGCGCCCGCATCACCGGCTCGTCGCCGACGATGGCCGCCAGCCGTCCGCCGGGTTTGAGCCGCTGCAGCAGGTGTTGTGGCACTTCCGCCACCGACCCCGACAGCACGATGACGTCGAATTCGCCGCGTCTGACGTCGGTGGCGCCGTCGGCGTGCTCGACGGTGACGTTGCCCATGCCGGCGCGCTGCAGGTTGGCGCGCGCCATCGCCACGAGTTCCTCGTGCAGCTCCAGCGTCTGTACCGCGGCGGCACGGTGGCCGAGCAGCGCGGCCATGAAGCCGCTGCCGGCGCCGATTTCGAGCACCCATTCGTCTTTGCGCACGGCCAGTTCCTGCAGCAGCCGGGCCTCGACCTTGGGTGCCAGCATGTTCTGCCCGCACGGCAGCGGGATTTCCATGTCCATGAACGCCAGATTGCGGTACGCCGCAGGGACGAAGTCCTCCCGGCGCACACTGCCCAGCAGGTCGAGTACGCCGGCGTCCAGCACGTTCCACGGCCGGATCTGCTGTTCGATCATGTTGAAGCGGGCTTGCTCGAAGTTCATCGCTTGTTTGACGGAGGGAGTCGAAAACGTCAAGTTTAATGGGCCTGGAAAAACCGCTGTGCACCACGCCGTCTGCGCCAGGGCAAATTTCGCGCCGGTCGTCGGGATTGGCCTAGGCTACCGCATTGATTACCAAAGACAATTGGAATCGAAATACGATAGAACTAAATTATCCATCATCCCATCGCCGGAGGAGGATGATGTCCGTCGCCACCCCATTCGATCAACGCGTCACGCAGGCGGCGCTGCGCGCGCTCGGTGCGGGCGCAGGTGGCGGGCTGCGGCGCCTGTTGCCGTTCGTCGGCCCGGCGGTACTGGCCTCGGTGGCCTACGTCGATCCGGGAAACTTTGCCACCAACATCCAGGCAGGCGCCGAGCATGGCTACACCCTGCTGTGGGTGGTGGTGTGGGCCAATCTGGCGGCGATTCTGGTGCAGGGGCTGTCGGCCAAGCTGGGGATCGCCACCGGAAAAAGCCTGCCCGAGCTCATCCGCGCGCACTTCCCCAGGCCGCTGGTGGGGTTCTACTGGGTACAGGCCGAACTCGTGGCGATGATGACCGATCTGGCCGAATTCCTCGGCGCGGCGCTGGCGCTGCATCTGCTGTTGGGGCTGCCGATGGGCGTGGCGGTGCTTTTGGCCTTTGTCCTCGTCATGGCCATCCTCCAGCTCGAACGCAGGGGGTTCCGGCCGATCGAGCTGGCCGTCGCCGCGCTGCTGACGGTGATTGCGCTGGGCTACGGCGTGCAGTTCGCCCTCAGTCGCCCCGACTGGTCGGCCATCGCCCACGGTGTGCTCGTGCCCAGTCTGGACGGCAGCGGCGATGCACTGTATCTGGCCGTGGGCATTCTCGGCGCGACGGTCATGCCGCACGTCATCTACTTGCACTCCAGCCTGACGCAGCGGCGCATCGTCGTCCCGCAGCAGCAGCGCGCCCTGCTGGTGCGTTACGCCTGGAAAGACGTGGCGCTGGCGATGGGAGCTGCAGGACTGATCAACCTGGCCATGCTGGCGGTGGCGGCGGCGACCTTCCATCAGCAGGGGCTACAGGCGAATGACTTGAGCCAGGCCTACCGCACCCTGCTGCCGGTCCTCGGCGCGGGCGCGGCGACGGTGTTCGCGTTGGCGCTGTTGGCCAGCGGCCTGTCCAGCAGTGTCGTCGGGACGATGGCCGGACAGGTGGTGATGCAGGGGCTGGTCGGCTTCACCATCCCGCTGTGGCTGCGGCGGCTGCTGACCAGCCTGCCCGCGGTGGTCGTCGTCCTGTTGGGCATCGATCCCACGCGGGCCCTGGTGTTTTCGCAGGTGGTGCTGTCGTTCGGCATCCCATTTGCCCTGGTGCCGTTGCTGCTGTTCACCGGCAGCCGCCGCGTCATGGGCAGTCTGGTCAACCGCCCGGCGCTGCAGCGGGCGGGCTGGGCGGTGGCTGGGGTGATCGTGGCGCTCAACGCCTGCCTGCTCGTCTTGCTGCTGCGCTGAGCGCGGCCCGTGCGCGGACCTGTGAGCAGGAGTAAAACACATTGATTTCCAAATAAAAGTAAATAGCATTTGCATCGGGCGTTCCGCTTTCGCGGGACGGGAAAGTCGATGCCATGTCTGTCACCCCTTCCGTGCCGCAGCGCGGAGCGTGGCCGCGCTCGCGGCTTGCGGTGTTTTTGACCGTTCTCGGCCCGGGGCTGGTGGTCATGCTGGCCGATACCGACGTCGGTAGCGTGATCACCGCGGCGCAGAGCGGGGCGCAGTGGGGGTATCAGCTGCTCAGCCTGCAACTGCTGCTCATCCCCATCCTCTACGTGGTGCAGGAACTGACGGTGCGGCTGGGCATTTTCACCGGTCGCGGCCACGGCGAACTCATCCGCGACACCTTCGGCGGCGGCTGGGCCTGGGTGTCGGTGGCCGGGCTGGCGGTGGCGTCGGTGGGGGCGATCATCACCGAGTTTTCCGGGGTGGCCGGGGTGGGCGCGCTGTTCGGCGTGCCGCGCGGCTGGAGCCTGAGCCTGGCCGCAGGGTTTTTGCTCGTGGTGGTGTGGACGGGGTCGTACCGCCGGGTGGAGCGTGTGGCCATCGCCCTCGGGCTGTTCGAACTGGTGTTCGTCTGGGTGGCGTTTCGCGCCCCGGTGCACGGCGCGCAGGTGGTGCAGGGCCTGGCGCACCTGCCGCTGCGCAACCCGGATTACTGGTATCTGGTGGCGGCCAATATCGGTGCGGTCATCATGCCGTGGATGGTGTTCTACCAGCAGTCGGCGGTGGCAGACAAAGGGCTCAGGCCCGAGCAGTACACCGCCGCACGCTGGGATACGGCTGTCGGCGCCGTGCTCACCCAGCTCATCATGGCGGCCGTTCTCATGGTGACCGCGGCGGTGCTGTGGAACGGCCACAGCACGGCGCCGCTGAACACCGTGGGGCAGATCGCGCAGGCGCTCACGCCCACGCTGGGCGAGACTCTCGGGCGCACAGTGTTCGGCCTGGGCATCCTGGGCGCGGCGATGGTCGCGGCCATCGTCGTGGCGCTGGCGGCGGCGTGGGGGTTTGGCGAAGTCACCGGTTACAAGCATTCGCTAGAGCAGTACCCGGCAGAGGCGCCGTGGTTTTACACCGTGTTCAGCGCCGGCGTCATCGGCGGCGCGCTGGTGGTGGCCTTCGTTCCCGATCTGGTGGCGCTGTCCATCGGCGTGGAGGTGATGAATGCGCTGCTGCTGCCGCTGGTGCTGGGTTTTCTCGTCGCCCTGGCCAGACGGGCGCTGCCGCCGCAGCACAGGCTGCGCGGGGCGTATTTCGGGGTGGTGATTGCCGTGGTGGTGCTCACTGCAGGTCTGGGGGTCTACGGCGGCCTGAGCAGCCTGATCTGATGCCGCGGCAGCCGCAGTGCGCGGCGTGACATGCGGGTTGCGCATAATCGCAACTTTTTGTCACCAAGGCTCGGCATGGACGCGCATTCCGCTCTCGTGGTCGTCATCCTCGGACTGGTCGAGGGCATTACCGAATTCCTGCCCATTTCCTCCACCGGCCACCTCATCCTTGCCGGCAGCCTGCTGGGGTGGGTGAGCGACAAGGCCAAGGTGTTCGAAATCGCCATCCAGAGCGGGGCGATTCTGGCGGTGATGTGGCATTACCGCGCGCGCATCAGCGCGGTGCTGGCGGGGCTGGCGGCGCGCGCTCCGGCGCAGCGGCTGGCGGCATGGCGGTTTGCCGTCAATGTGCTCCTGGGCTTTCTGCCCGCGGCGCTGCTTGGGCTGCTGTTTGCCGGGGCGATCAAGCGTCATTTGTTCGCGCCGGTGCCGGTGGCGCTGGCGTTCATCGCCGGTGCGGGGGTGATTTTCTGGGCCGAAGCCCGGCAAAGGCGTGCCACGCAGCCTGTGCGCATCCGCCATGTGGACGAGTTGCGCGCGCTCGACGCGCTCAAGGTGGGCGTGGCGCAGGCGTTCGCGCTGATTCCCGGCACCAGCCGGTCGGGCGCGTCGATCATCGGTGGCATGCTGTTCGGCCTGAGCCGGGCGGCAGCCACCGAGTTTTCGTTTTTTCTCGCCATTCCCACGCTGCTGGCGGCGACGGTGTACGACCTGTACAAACACCGCGCCCTGCTCAGCCTGGACGATCTGCCGACTTTTGCCCTGGGCATGGCGGTGGCGTTCGTTTCCGCGCTGCTGGTCGTGCGCTGGCTGTTGCGCTATGTCGGCGGGCACAGCTTCGTGCCGTTTGCCTGGTACCGGCTGATGTTTGGTGCGCTGGTGCTGCTCACCGCCTGGGGCGGCTGGGTGCAGTGGGCGCAGTGAATGCTCAGGCGGCCGTGCGCGCGGTGAACAGCAGATCCCACACGCCGTGGCCGAGTTGCAGGCCGCGGCGCTCGAATTTGCTCACCGGCCGCCAGGCCGGGCGCGGGGCGTAGTCCGCCGCGGTGTTGGCCAGACCCGGCTCGGCGCGCAACACCTGCAGCATGTGCTCGGCGTAAGGCTGCCAGTCGGTGGCGCAGTGCAGATAACCGCCGGGCTGCAGCCGGCTGGCCACCAGGCGGACGAACTCCGGCTGGATCAGGCGGCGCTTGTGATGCCGTTTTTTCGGCCAGGGGTCGGGGAAGTAGATGTGCACGCCATGCAGGCTCTGCGGCGCGATCATGTCGCGCAGCACGGGCACGGCGTCGAACTGGACGATGCGCAGATTGCTCAGTTGCGCGGCGTCGATGCGCTGCAGCAGCGCGCCGACTCCTGGCGGGTGCACTTCGACGCCGATGAAATCCAGCTCCGCGCGGGCCGCGGCGATTTGCGCCGTGGCGTCGCCCATGCCGAAGCCGATTTCGAGCACCCGCGGCGCGGTGCGGCCGAAAACCGCGGTCCAGTCGATTTCGCTCGGGGCGTAAGGCACGATCCAGCGTGGGCCGAGCGTGGCCAGGGCACGCGCCTGTGCGTCGGTGGTGCGCCCGGCGCGCAGCACGAAGCTGCGGATGCCGCGGCGCGGCGCAGGTGCCGCGTCCGCCGCTGCAGGGGGAGGGTGGGGCGTCATGACGAAAAAAAAAACCGGCAGGCGCCGGACGGGAAGTTGGAGCGGGTGATGGGAATCGAACCCACGTTAAGAGCTTGGGAAGCTCCCGTTCTACCATTGAACTACACCCGCAATGCAGTCAGGCCGCACATTATAAGCAGCCGGCGGCTTCGGCCGGTTGCCGTTGCGACCAGCGACAATACCGGGCGATGTCCAGGCGCACGACCGTTTCCCTCGCTGCACCGGCCGACCCGGCCGAAGGAGCTGCCGCGCCGCTGCTGCGCGGCCTGGCTCCGGCGGTGCCGCCGCATTGCCGGCTGTTGGTGCTGGGCAGTTTTCCCAGCGTGGCGTCGCTGCAGGCGCAGCAGTATTACGCGCATCCGCGCAACCAGTTCTGGCGGCTCGTCGGGGATGTGTTCGGCGTGGATTTGCTCGCGCTGCCGTATGCGCGGCGTATCGAGCTAGTCAACGCCCGCGGCCTGGGCATCTGGGACGTGTACGCACACTGCCGCCGCCAGGGCAGCCTGGACAGCGCGATTTGCGATGCGCAGTTCAACGATCTGCCCGGGCTGGTCGCCCGGTTGCCGGCGTTGCGCGTGATCGCGCACAACGGCGGCGAGTCGGCGCGGGCGCTGCGCATCACCCGCCGTCTGGGCCCGCAGGTGCTGCGGCTGCCGTCGACCAGTCCGGCCAACGCCAGCTGGAGCCTGCAACGGAAATACGCGGCGTGGCGTGCCGCGTTCCTCGCTGCCGGTCTTTTGACTTGATTGGATAGGCCATGCCGCGTCGTCCCGTTTTTCCTGTGCCCACCCTGTCTGAGCAGGACGGCGTGCGCCACCTGCACCTGGGTACGCCGTGGATCCAGGGCAGCATGCGGATTGCCCGGCCGAACGACATCGAGCTGGAGTATGTGCAACGCATGATGGCGTGGATGCTGTTGCTGCCCGAGGCCGCATGGCGCGGCGGCACGGCGGTGCAGCTCGGTTTGGGGGCGGCAGCGGTGACCAAATTCTTGCGCAAGCGGCTGCGCATGCGCTGCGTCGCCGTGGAAATCAACCCGGCGGTGATTCTGGCCGCACACCGCTGGTTCGCGCTGCCCGCGCCGGACGACAGGCTACAGGTGCTGTGCGCCGATGCCGGAGCATTCGCCGCCGACGCCGCACATGCCGGCATGGCTGCCGTGCTCCATGTGGACATGTACGACCAGGACGCCGCGGCGCCGGTGTTCGAGTCTGCCGAGTTTTACGCCAACTGCCGCAACCTGCTCGCAGCGCATGGCGCGATGGTGGTCAACCTGTTCAGCGGGCCAGGGCACACGCGGGTGCTCGAACGCAATCTGCAGCGCATCGTCCGGGCGTTCGACCAGCCGGGCGACAGTGTGTGGATGTTGCCGCCCAACCGCGATGGCAACCTCATCGCGTTTGCCCTGCGCGACGCCGCGCAGTCCGCGCTGCCGACCCGTGCGCAATTGCTCGAACGCGCCGACGCCGTGGCCGCACGCACCGGCGGCCTGCCGGCGCGGCGCTGGGCGCGGCTGCTGAAGCGGCTGAGCCCGCCGCGTTGATGCCCTGGCCTACACTTGCCGTCCATGGACCACCCGCGTTCCTCCCCACCCGCCACCAGCCCTGCGCCGTCGCCGCAGACGGCATCGACACTGCCGCAAGGCCGCCTCGACTGGCGCGAGCTGCTGCAATGGCTGCAGGCCGATGGGGTGATCGACGCCGCCACCGGTCGCTACGGCTGGGAGCGCTGCGCCCACGCCAGCGGCAAGCTGCATGCACTGCACCGCATCGCCCTGGCCGAGCTCAAGTGCCAGCGCGACGGCCGCGTGCTCGACATCGACACCCTCACCGAGTGGCTGGCACAGCGTGCTTCGCTGCCGTATCTGCGCATCGACCCGTTGAAGGTGGACATCAGCAAAATCGGCGACCTCATGTCCATCAGCTACGCCGAGCGGCACCGCATTCTGCCGGTGGCCGCCAGCAGCACGGAAGTGACCATCGCCACCAGCGAGCCGTTCGACCGCAGCTGGGTGGCGGAGATGGAGCGCATGCTGCGCCGCCCGATCCGCCTGGTCGTCTCCAGCCCGACGGACATCGCGCGCTACACCGTGGAGTTTTTCAACCTGGCGCGTTCGGTGCGTCACGCGCAGAAAAACGGCAGCAGCGGCGCGGTCAACCAGTTCGAGCAACTGGTCGAACTCGGCCGCAGCGGCCGCGCGCTCGACGCCAACGACGCCGGCGTGGTGCAGGTGGTCGACTGGCTGTGGCAGTACGCGTTCGAGCAGCGGGCGTCGGACATCCACCTTGAGCCGCGGCGCGACATGGGGGTGATCCGCTTTCGCATCGACGGCGTGCTGCACACGGTGTACCAGGTGCCGGGCGCGGTGATGGCGGCGATGACCAGCCGCATCAAGCTGCTCGGCCGCATGGACGTGGTGGAAAAGCGCCGGCCACAGGATGGGCGCATCAAGACGCGCCGGCCCGGCGGCGACGAGGTCGAACTGCGGCTGGCGACCATGCCCACGGCGTTTGGCGAAAAGCTGGTGATGCGCATTTTCGACCCCGACGTGGTGGTGCGCGACATGGCCGCGCTGGGCTTTCCGCCGCACGAGGCGCGGCAGTGGCAGCAGCTCACCAGCCAGCCCAACGGCATCCTGCTGGTCACCGGGCCGACCGGCAGCGGCAAGACCACCACGCTGTATTCCACCCTCAAGCGCCTGGCCACCGACGAGGTCAACGTCTGCACCGTCGAAGACCCGATCGAAATGGTCGAGCCGGCGTTCAACCAGATGCAGGTGCAGCCGGCCATCGACCTGACCTTCGCCGAAGGGCTGCGCGCGCTGATGCGGCAGGATCCGGACATCATCATGGTCGGCGAAATCCGCGACCGCGAGACTGCCGACATGGCGGTGCAGGCGGCGCTCACCGGCCATCTGGTGCTGTCCACCCTGCACACCAACGACGCGCCGGCCAGCATCACGCGGCTGCTCGAACTCGGCGTGCCGCCGTATCTGGCCAGCGCCACCTTGCTTGGCGTGCTGGCGCAGCGGCTGGTGCGCACGTTGTGTCCGCACTGCAAGCAGCCGGATGCGCATTTCGACACCGAGGCGTTCCATGCCGCCATCGCGCCGTGGAAAGCCAGCTTCGCGCTGCGGCCCTGCAAACCCGTGGGGTGCGTCGAATGCCGCAACACCGGGTATCTCGGGCGTGTCGGCCTGTACGAGCTGCTCACCTGCACCGAAGCGCTGCGCGGGCTGCTGGTGCGCAGCCCCGAACTCGGCCCGCTGCGGGCACAGGCGGTCAAGGACGGCATGCGCCCGTTGCGGCTGGCAGGCGCCGTCAAGGTCGCCGAAGGCGTCACCACTCTCGACGAAGTGCTGCGCGCCACGCCGGACCCGCAGCGCTGATCCCCCGTCTCCGCGCAAAGGAGTTGTCCATGCACACCCGGTTTTTCCTCGCTGCTGCGCTGCTGTGCCTGACCGCCGCCACCCCGGCGATGGCTTTCGATCTCGGCAATCTGGCCAACCAGCTCAGCGGCGCGATCGACGCGGCGCAGGCCCCCGCGCAACAACAGCAGCCAGCGCAGGCGGGTGGTGCCTCATCGGGCGCGGTGAATGCCGCGGTGGCGGCGCTGAGCAATGGCGAAGTCGATCAGGGACTGAAGTCGGCGCTGACCCGCGGAGCCGAGGTTGCGGTGCGGGAACTGGGACGTGAGAACGGCTTTTACGGCAACGCCAAGTGGCGCATTCCGCTGCCGCCCGCCATCGAAAAGGCCAGCGGCCTGATGCGCATGGCCGGCATGGGTGCGCAGGCCGATCAACTCGAACTCGCCATCAACCGCGCCGCCGAGGCCGCCGTGCCCGAGGCGAAAACGCTGTTGATCGGCGCCGTCAAGAGCATGTCGTTGCACGACGCCAAGGGCATTCTCACCGGCGGAGACGAAGCCGCCACCGACTACTTCAAACGCAAGACCGAAGCGCCGCTGACGCAGAGGTTCCTGCCCATCGTCACCCGCGCCACCGACAAGGTGGGCTTGGCACAGATCTACAACCGCTTCGCCGGTCAGGCCGCGCAGTTCGGTCTGGTGAAAGCCGATCAGGCCAGCATCCAGCAATACGTCACGCAACAGGCGCTCAACCGCCTGTACCAGGCCATCGGCGAGCAGGAAAAAGCCATCCGCGCCGATCCACTGGGCACCGGCAGCAAGTTGCTCGGCAAAGTCTTCGGCGCGGCGCTGGGGCGGTGAAGTCTGCGTGTGAGATGGGTCGAATGCAATAGAGCTAGACCTGACCCTATTTGTTCGTGTTCGTTACGTCTAGGCCGGTCAGAAATCGTATGTCTGCCGGCACACTTCATGCATTCAGAGGGAAATTTCCAATTTTACGACCCGGTGAGCAAAATTTTATTTTCCGGTGATTTGGGGGTTTCTCTTGAGGACGGTTCATTTTCCTCCGGTTTGGATGCCGATTTTCCCTCTCAAATCTGACCTGCCCCCCGCCAGCCGTACCACGGTAAACGAGAGAAGTCCGTCAACCCAGGAGAATGACGGACATGAAGAAGAGCAGATTTAGCGAAGAACAAATCATTGGCTTTTTGCGGCAGGTCGAAGCCGGCATGGGTATCCCCGAGCTGTGCCGCAGCGGTGGTTTCAGCCAGGCCACGTTTTACAAATGGCGTGCCAAGTTCGGCGGCATGCAGGCCTCGGAGGCCCAGCGCCTGCGTGAGCTTGAGAGCGAGAACGCCAAGCTCAAGAAACTGCTGGCCGAAGCCCATCTTGACATCCACGCCCTCAAGAGCGTCTTCGGGGTAAAGCGTTAGCCCCACAGGCGCGGCGCGACGCCATCCGACAGATGATTGAGCAGCATCACCTCTCGGAGCGGCACGCCTGCCGCCTTGTGGGGCTATCCCGAGACAGCTACCGCCACCCACCGCAGCCCAGTGCGCTCAACGCCACCCTGGGTGAGCAGATTCGGCAAACGGCCCTGATGCGTCGCCGATTTGGCTACCGGCGCATCCACGACATGCTGCGCGAGCAGTTTCCGGAGGTGAACCACAAGCGCATCTACCGGCTGTACCGGCAGGCCAACCTGACGGTGAAGAAGCGCCGCAAAGCCAAACGGCCAGCGCAGGAGCGCGTGCCACTGCAACTGGCCAGGAACATCAACGAGGTATTGAGCATGGATTTCGTATCGGACAGCCTGTCCAATGGACGGCGCATCAAGTGCCTGACGGTGGTGGATGACTTCAGCAAAGAGTCACTGGAGATTGTGGTGGACTACGGCATCTCGGGCCAATACGTCACCCGTGTGCTGGATCAGGTGGCCCGGTTTCGGGGCTATCCGGCAGCGGTGCGCACAGACAACGGCCCGGAGTTCACCAGCCGGGCGTTCCTGGCCTGGGCGCACACCCACGGGATTCGGCACATCCTGATTGAGCCGGGCAAGCCCATGCAGAACGGCTACATCGAGAGCTTCAACGGCAAATTCCGGGATGAGTGCCTCAACGAGCAGTGGTTTGAATCGTTGGCACAGGCCCGGGAGTGCATTGCACATTGGCGGCGGGACTACAACGAGGTCAGGCCCCACAGCAGTCTGGGCCGCATCCCGCCGGCACGATTCGCCCAGCAGCACCGCCAGCGCGCTGGCGGTGCTGCTGGCAGTGAGCAGAAACAAAACTTCGATTAACCTTCAACCCCCAGGACTTCTCCGAAACACTGGTACGGCAAATGGGGGCAGGTCACGGAATCGATCTGATGACGCAAAATGACTACCGCGTGCCGCGGCAGTCCATCGCGACGATGGCTTCATAAATTTTGTACCGGGCGCAAAGTTTTTTGTTTTTGTCCGAACGCAAAGACTGTTTCACAATCACGGGTCGTGAAACAAATCAAATCGCTGTAGCTGCCTGAGTGACCCACTGCGTCCACTGTGCAAACAGCGTGGCATCTCCGGCGCACACCGCGGAGCGCTTGTCCAGCGAGTTGTTGAACACACTTTGACCGTCGAGTGTCTGGCTGTGGCCGCCGGCCTCGCTCAGGATGAGGCTGCCGGCGGCGTAGTCCCACAGGCCCTGGCTGCCGTGCAGGTAGAGGTGAAAGCGGCCGGCGGCGACCCAGCACCAGTCCAGGGCCACGGAGCCGATGGAGCGCTGGGAGCTGTAGGGCGGGCGGGTGGCGAGTTGCGTGGCTAGCGGTGCCGACAGGCGTTTGAAGTCGATGCAGGCGATGGTCTTGGCCAGCGGGGGCGGGGCGGGTGGAACGCGCAGCGGCTGGCCGTTGAGCCAGGCACCGGCGCCGAGCGCGGCGGCGAACACCTCGTCGCGCATCACATCCACCACCACGCCCAGCTGCACCTTGCCGCCGCGGATCCAGGCGAGCGACGGGCCGAAGACGGGGAGGCCGGCGGAGAAGTTGCTGGTGCCGTCCAGCGGGTCGAGCACCCAGAGGCCGGGGCCGTCCGGGGCGGCGGCTTCTTCCGCCATCAGCCGCTGTTGCTCGGTGGCGGGCATTTCTTCGCCCAGCAGCGGGATGGCGGGCCACAGTGCGGCGAGTTCGCGCTGCACGCGGGTCTGCATGGCCAGATCGGCGGCGGTGACCCAGGTGCCGTCGGCCTTCAAGTGGGGCTGCGGGGCCTGCGCGCGCGGGAGGATTTCGGCGCGCGCGGCGTCGCGCAGCAGCGCGCTGACGGTGGCCAGATCGGGGTGGAGCGGTGCGGACGCAGGCATGGGCAGGGCAGACGCTTTCAGGGCACGAGGATCGTCGGCGCTGCCGGAGCGGCGGTCTGCGGCCAATCCAGGCTGTAGTGCAGGCCGCGGCTTTCGTGGCGCAACTGCGCAGAGCGCACGATCAGCGCGGCGACCTGCAGCAGGTTGCGCAGTTCGAGCAGATCACGGTTGACGCGGAAGTTGGCGTAAAACTCGTCGACTTCGGTTTGCAGCAGCGCGATGCGGTGTGCTGCGCGTTCCAGGCGTTTGTTGGTGCGCACGATGCCGACGTAGTTCCACATCAGGCGCCGCAGCTCGTCCCAGTTGTGGCTGATGACCACGAGTTCATCGGCGTCGCTGACGCGGCTTTCGTCCCAGCGGCGAAGCGCGGGCAGCGTGACCGTTTCGGCGTTGCCGATGGCCTCGGCCACGGCTTTGCCGAACACGGCGCATTCGAGCAGCGAGTTGCTCGCCAGCCGGTTGGCGCCGTGCAGCCCGGTGTAAGTGACTTCGCCGGCGGCGTACAGTCCGGGCAGGTCGGTGCGCCCGCCCAGGTCGGTGAGCACGCCGCCGCAGGTGAAGTGCACCGCGGGCACCACCGGGATGGGCTCGCGCGTCATGTCGATGCCCAGTTCGAGCAGCCGGGAGTGGATGGTGGGGAAGTGCTGGCGGATGAACGCCTCTCCCTGGTGCGTGATGTCGAGATAGACGCAGTCCAGGCCGTGTTTTTTCATTTCGAAGTCGATGGCGCGGGCGACCACGTCGCGCGGCGCGAGCTCGGCGCGCGGATCGTGCGCCGGCATGAACCGCGTGCCGTCGGGCAGCAGCAGCTTGCCGCCTTCGCCACGCACGGCTTCTGAAATGAGGAAGCTTTTGGCTTTGGGATGGTATAGACAGGTGGGGTGGAACTGGATGAACTCCATGTTCGCCACCCGGCAGCCGGCGCGCCAGGCCATGGCGATGCCGTCGCCGCTGGCCGTGTCGGGATTGGTGGTGTAGCGGTACACCTTGCCCGCACCGCCGGTGGCCAGCACGGTGTGCGCCGCGGCGAAGGTTTCCACCCGGCCACTGGCGGTATCCAGCGCGTAGGCTCCCCAGCAACGCCGCGGGCTGTTGCTGGCGACATGGCGCTGGGTGATGAGATCGACGGCGACGTGGTTTTCGTGCAGGGTGATGTTTGGATGCGCCCGGGCACGGGCCAGCAGGGTGGTCTGGATGGCCGCGCCGGTGGCATCGACCACATGGGCGATGCGCCGGGCACTGTGCCCGCCTTCGCGTGTGAGGTGCAGCGCGTTGCCTTCGGTGTCGAAAGGCACGCCCTGCGCGCGCAGCCAGGCGATGGCTTCTGGGCCGTGCTCGACGACGAAGCGCGTTGCCGGCAGGTCGTTCAGCATGGCACCGGCCACCAGCGTGTCGTGCACGTGGGCGTCGAAACTGTCGCCTTCGCCGAGCACGGCGGCGATGCCGCCCTGCGCCCACTGGCTCGACGACACGTCCAGGGTGCGCTTGGCCAGCACCGTGACCTTGAAGCGGTCGGCCAGGTGCAGTGCGGTGGACAAGCCGGCCAGACCGGCGCCGAGGATGAGAACGTCACTCTGAGGCATGACAAATCAGCATTCGAGGTTGTCGATCAGCCGGGTCTGCCCCAGCCGGGCGGCACCGAGCACCACACCCGGGGTGGCGTGGAGCAGATCGTCCGCCGACAGGGGCTGCAGATCGCTGCGCCGGCGCAGGCTGAGGTAGTCGGGGGCCCAGCCCTGACGCTGCAGCGCGAGCAGCGCGTCGCGCTCGACTGCGGCAAGCTCCGGGGGGGTGGTGGCGCGGCGCGCGGCCTGCGCCAGCGCACGCAGTGCGGCGTGCAGTTGCGGCGCCTGCTGCCGCTGCGCCGGTGTGAGGTAGCCGTTGCGCGACGACAGCGCCAGGCCGTCTTCGGCACGAACCGTCTCCACGGCGACGATGTCGATGTCCAGGGCGAACTGCTCGACCATGCGGCGGATGATGAGCAGTTGCTGGTAGTCCTTTTTGCCGAACACGGCGTGCGCCGGCTGCACCATGTGAAACAGCTTCATCACCACCGTGGTCACGCCTTCGAAATGGCCGGGACGGGCAGCGCCGTCGAGAATGCCGGCCAGCGCCGGATCGGGCAGCACGCGGAAAGTCTGCGGCTGCGGGTACATCTGCGCCTCGTCCGGGGCGAACAGCAGGTCGCAGCCGGCGCCAGCCAGCATTTCGGCGTCGCGCTGCAGCGTGCGCGGGTAGCGGTCGAAGTCCTCGTTTGGGCCGAACTGCAGGCGGTTGACAAAAATGCTGGCGACGACCGGAGCGCCGAGCTCGCGCGCCCGTGCCACCAGACCGAGGTGACCGGCGTGCAGATTGCCCATCGTCGGCACCAGCGCCCAGCCGCTGCGCAGGCGCAGCGCGGCGCGAAGATCGCTCAGGGTGTGAACGGTTTGCATGGGTTCAGGCGCTGTAGCCGTGGATGGATTCGTCGGGGAAGGCCCCGGTCTTGACCGCCTGCACGTAGGTGCTGACCGCGGCGGCGACGCTTGCCGCACCCTGCATGAAGTTGCGCACGAAGCGCGGCTTGGGGCCAGTGGTGATGTCGAGCATGTCGTGCAGCACCAGCACCTGGCCGTGGGTGCGCGCACCGGCGCCGATGCCGATGGTGATGCCGGGGAAGGCTGCGGTGATGTCGGCAGCCAGCGCCGAGGGGACGAGTTCGAGCACCAGCATCGCCGCGCCGGCGGCGCCGAGCTCGGCGGCCTGCTGGCGCAGGGTGTCGGCGGCGTGCGCCTCGCGGCCCTGGATGCGGTAGCCGCCCAGCGCGTGCACGCTCTGCGGCGTCAGCCCCAGGTGCGCGCACACCGGAATGCCGCGCTCCACCAGCGCGCGCACCAGCGGTACCGTCCAGCCGCCGCCTTCGAGCTTGACCATCTGCGCACCGGCCTGCATCAGCGCCACGCTGCTGTCCACCGCCTGTTCGACGCCACGCTGGTAGCTGCCGAAGGGCAGATCGGCGATCAGCCAAGCGCTGCGGTTGCCACGCGCCACACAGGCGGTGTGGTAAGCCATGTGCTCCAGCGTCACCGGCAGGGTGGATGCGTGCCCCTGCATGACCATGCCGAGCGAATCGCCCACCAGCAGGCAGTCCACCCCGCAGTCGTCGAGCAGCCGCGCACTGGCGGCGTCGTAGGCGGTGAGCATGGCGATTTTTTCGCCGGCATCGCGCAGCGCGCGCAGGCGGTGCAGGGTCATCGGCTTGCGCGCTGCATGCACATCGGCAGCGGCGGCACCATACGGGGCGGGGGATGGGGGCGATGGCGCGGTCATGGCAGGGCAGAGGTTGAAACCGGGGGATTATGCCGCGGCGGCGGGCACCGTGCGCCGCGGGCGAACGGACGTTCGATTCGGCTTGGCCGGCGTTTACCGGCTGGGGGTGTATGCCAGGCGGACGTAGAGCGGTGCGAACGCCTCGGCCTGGGTCAGGTCCACCAGGGCTTCGCGGGTAAGTTCGAGCAACGCCACCAGAGTGACGACGGCCATGGCCACACCCTGCGTCGGATCGAACAGTTCGTGGAATTCGAGGTAGCGCCGGCCCTGGAGTTGCCGCAGCACCCGGGTCATGACCTCGCGCACCGAGAGTTGCTCGCGGGTGATGCGGTGGTGGGTGTGCAGCCTGGCGCGGCGGAGGATGTCGCTCCAGGCCTGCTGCAAATCGGCCACGCTGACCTGCGGCAGCCGCGGTGTGGCATCGCGGTCGAACAGCACCTGTGCCCGCCAGAAATCGCGCCCGAGCAGCGGCAGGGCGTCGAGTTGCTGCGCGGCAAGCTTGAACCGCTCGTATTCGAGCAGACGGCGTACCAGCTCGGCCCGCGGGTCGGGCGGCTCTTCGCCGGCCTGTGCCGGCGGGCGTGGCAGCAGCATGCGCGCCTTGATGTCGATGAGCATCGCCGCCATGAGCAGATAGTCGGCGGCGAGTTCGAGGTTGCGGTGACGGATCTGCTCGACGTAGCTGAGGTACTGCGCCGTGACCTGCGCCAGCGGAATGTCCAGGATGTTGAAATTCTGCTTGCGGATGAGATAGAGCAGCAGATCCATCGGCCCCTCGAACGCTTCGAGGAACACCTCCAGCGCGTCGGGCGGGATGTACAGATCCTGCGGCAGCTCGAACAGCGGCTCGCCGTACAGCCGGGCCACGGCCATGCCATCGACCGTGGCGGGTGTGCTGTCCACTTCGGGGTCGGTCAGCGCGGCGTCCTCCGCGCTCGCGGCAGGCATGGGGCGGTTCGGGGCAGGCAAGCGGCGCGGGGGCCTCAGTGGCTGCCGTAGACGTAGGCCTTTTGCGGCACGCGCGCGGCGGCAAACGCCTGCGCCAGCTCGCGGTCCTGCGGCCGATCCCACAAACGGGCGCGACCCTGCTGCTGCCGGGTTTCGAGCTGCGGATCGCTGTGCTTGAGATCTTGGAGGAACTGGGTGACTTCCGATACGTAGGGTTTGACTTTGCGCGGCATGGATGCGTCCCGACAAGGAAAACGACCTGAGGATTTTATGCACGCCGCCGCGGCAGCCTGACGCACGCTCGCGGTGCGCCGGATGCCCCAAAATGAAGCGCCATCAACCCCAGAGCGCACCAGAAGCGGGCGGTTTGTGAACGAATGTGAGCACAATGGTGCAAAACGGCCCCGCTTGCGGGCACGCCGCTTGCTGTCCTGGTGCAGCAATTCCTTTCGAGGTCCGACATGGTGCAAGATTTTTCCAGTGGCAATGTATTGTTCATTCTGCTCGGCGCCATTCTGGTGCTGGCGATGCATGCCGGGTTCGCCTTTCTCGAACTCGGCACGGTGCGCAAAAAAAACCAGGTCAACGCACTGTCCAAAATCATCACCGACTTTTCCATTTCGACCATCGCCTACTTTTTGATCGGCTATGGCATCGCCTACGGCCAGCACTTTCTCATTGGGGACGACGTGCTGACCAAAGAGCATGGCTACGCGCTGACGCGGTTTTTTTTCCTCCTGACCTTTGCCGCGGCCATTCCGGCGATCATTTCGGGCGGCATCGCCGAGCGTGCCAAATTCTGGCCGCAGCTCGCCGCCACGTTCACGCTGGTGGCGTTCGTCTATCCGTTTTATGAAGGCATCGTGTGGAACGGCAACTGGGGCCTGCAGTCGTGGCTGCAGGCCACGTTCGGCGCGCCGTTCCACGACTTTGCCGGCTCCGTGGTGGTGCATGCCATGGGCGGCTGGATCGCGCTGCCGGCGGTGCTGCTGCTGGGCGCGCGCCGCGGACGCTACCACGCCAACGGCCAGATGTCGGCGCACCCGCCGTCTTCCATACCCTTCCTCGCGCTGGGCTCGTGGATCCTGATCGTCGGCTGGTTCGGCTTCAACGTCATGAGCGCGCAAAAGCTCGACCAGATCAGCGGCCTGGTGGCGGTGAACTCGCTCATGGCCATGGTCGGCGGCACGCTCGCCGCGCTGGCCGCGGGCAAGAACGACCCCGGCTTCCTGCACAACGGGCCGCTGGCCGGGCTGGTGGCGGTGTGCGCCGGGTCGGACGTCATGCACCCGCTGGGCGCGCTGGTGGTCGGCGCCGTGGCCGGTGCGCTGTTCGTCTGGATGTTCACCCTGACGCAGAACCGCTGGAAGATCGACGACGTGCTCGGCGTGTGGCCGCTGCACGGCCTGTGCGGTACCTGGGGCGGCATTGCCGCCGGCATTTTTGGCCTGAAGGCGCTGGGCGGGCTGGGCGGGGTGTCGCTGGCGTCGCAGATCGCCGGCACGCTGCTGGGCATCGCCGTGGCGCTGGTCGGCGGCTTCGTGGTCTATGGCGTGCTGAAAAAACTCGTCGGCATCCGTCTGGACCCGGAAGACGAATTCAACGGTGCCGACCTGTCGATCCACCACATCACCGCGACGCCCGAGCGGGAGGTATCGTGGTGAGATGGCGGCGCAGCGCAGCGTCGCGCAGCCCGCTACGATCGGGTGAATGAGCGAACGACGTCGGGCAAATCTCTGGGCTCTGGGTGCCATTGCGCTGTGGGCCACACTGGCCAGCCTCGGGGTTGCGCTGTCGCACGTGCCGCCGTTTTTGCTCACCGGGCTGGCGCTCATCGCCGGCAGCGTGCTGACCTGGCGGCAGTGGCGGCAGTGGCGGGTTTCCCCTGCGGCGCTGGCGCTCGGCGTCTACGGCCTGTTCGGTTTTCACTTTCTGCTGTTCGTCGCGCTGCGTTCAGCGCCGCCGGTGCAGGCCAATCTGGTGAACTATCTCTGGCCGTTGTTCATCGTGGTGCTGGCGCCGCTGCTGCTGCCCGGGCTGCGCCTGCGGACGGTGCATGTGGTGGCGGCCATCCTGGGTTTTTGCGGTGCGGCGCTGGCGATCGTCGGCGGGCGCACGCTCAGCACGGCATGGGCCTGGGGTTATGCGCCCGCATTCGGCTCGGCGCTGGTGTGGGCCACGTTTTCACTCGGTAGCCGCCGCCTGGCGCAGACCGGCCAGGGGTTCCCGACGGCTGCCCTGGGGTTGTTCGGTCTGGTGTCGGGCCTGCTCGCGCTGGTGTGCCACGCTGCGCTGGAACCGGCATCGCCGCTGACCGCACGGGATCTGGTGTTGATCGCCGTCATGGGGCTGGGGCCTCTGGGCGGTGCGTTTTTGCTGTGGGATCGGGCGCTCAAGTCGGGAGACCCGCGCACCATCGGGGTGCTGAGTTACCTCACCCCGCTGGCATCGACGCTGTTGCTCGTGCTGCTGACCGGCCGTGCGCTGACACCGTGGACCGGCTTGGCGGCGTTGCTGATCGTCGCTGCGGCGTTGCTGGCCATGCGCGCCGACCGCGCCGCCGCCTCCTAGGACGTTGCGTCCAGCAGTGCCTGCACTGCCGCGCACACGGCCTCGACTTCGGGGCTGACACCGTTGCCGCCGAGGGTGCAAGCCAGCGCCGGGGACGTCGGCGTGAAGAGTTCCGCGCTGGTGGAGACGAACAGCCCGACCACAGGGCGGCGCAACGCCGCGGCCATGTGGGTGAAGCCGGTATCGACGCCGACGAGCAGGCGACAGCCGGCGATGACGGCGAGCATGTCGGTGAGGCCGCGGCGGTCGAGGATGTCGCTGCTGCCGGCGGGCAGATCGCGCACGATGGCCAGCGCCCGCGCGTGCTCTTCGGCATTGCCCCAGGTGAGTTGCAACCGCAGGCCACGCTGCGTCAGCCAGCGGGCCAGACGCTGCCAGCGGTCGAGCGGCCAGAGTTTTTCGGGTTTGGATGCGCCGTGAGCCAGAAACACCGCGGGCGCAGCGTGGTACGCAGCCGGCGGGGGAAAACGCTGGTCGATGGCGTAGTCCACGGCGCGGGCCGGGTCGGTGTCGAGCACGGCCTGGGCGAACACCCGCCGGCCCCAGGTGCCGTGCACGCCAGCCGGACGGGTGAAGTGCAGGGTGTAGGCGCGCGCAGACAGCGGCTCGCCGCCGCAGTCCTGGGCGCGGTAGCCCACGCGCAACGGGCTGCGCGCCAGCCGCGAAATGATCGCGCTTTTGAGCACGCTGTGCGGATCCCACACCAGGTCGTAGGTCTGGGTGCGCAGTTCGCGCAAACTCGCCAGCAAGTCGCGCAGCGCGCGCAGACTGCGCTGCTGCTGCACGGCCTTGAGCGGCAGGGCGAACACCCGGCGCACGGCCGGATGCAGGCGAGGAATGTCGGCAAAGCGCGCATCGACCACCCAGTCGATGGCAATGCCCGGCCAGCGCGCGGCAATGTCGGAGACGGCGGGCAGGGTCTGCACCTGATCGCCCATGGCGGAAATCTGCACCAGCAGGACGCTGCGCGGCGCTGCCGGCAGGCCGTCGCGTCCCCAGCGCAGCGGCAGACGCAGCGCGGTCATGCGGCGGGCAGCAGGGCTTTGCCGAGCAGGTCTTCGAGGAGTTTGAGCGGCGCGGTGTGGGGGTAGAGCTGGTGGCGCGGTTCGAGGTAGAACGTCTGCTCCATCATGTACTGGCCGCCCATGACGGCGTGAAGCACCTGGTCGGAAAACACCACCCAGGTGGTGCCGGGGGCGAAGTCCACGTCGCGCTGCGGCGCCGTGCGCTGGTAGGCCAGGTCGGCCTTCATTTTGTCGTGCAGCTGCAGCATGTAGTGGTCGTAGGCGGTGCGCTGCGATTTGGTGATGCGCAAGGCGCGCAGCACCGCGGCGGAGCCGGGCACGGGGGGCGTCAGCCGGGGGGCGAAGCGCTGCAGGAATTCGGGAAACGGCTCGCCCACGCGCCATTGCCGCGGCCGGCCTGCGGGGTTGATGTTGGTGAACACACGCAGCAGGCGCACGCCGTGCACCGGGTTGGAGGGAAAGGCGTCGACGTGCAGCCGGGTGTCGTCTTTACGCCAGCTGCTCTGCCGGCCTTCGACCTGCATCGGCCGGTAAGACGCCTTGGCCGCGCGCAGCCGGCCGCGGTAATGCGGAAACAGCCGGTCGACCAGGGTTTGCGCCTGCCGCGAAAAGCGCGCGATCATGTCGCGCAGCTCGTTCTGGTCTTGGGCGTTGCCGCTGGCGCCGCGCAGGCTGCCGTCGTCGCGCAGGCTGATGTTTTTCGCCTTGCCGTCGCTGACCGCCGGGGTGAGAAAGCGGCGCTCGCGCTCGCTCAGGACGAAAGCGAGCTGGGGGAAGCACAGCACATGTCCGGCTTCGAGCAGGTGTTCGACCCCGGTGGTGGGGGCGCGTTCGCTCGGCGCGGCGTCCCATGCGCTGTCGGGGAAGGTGCGGACGATGTCGTCGAGCGCGGCCATGTTGCCTCCTGAAAATACGCGCGGCGCCGGCCTATTCGTGACTATCGGCCTTGATGCCGGAGAGCCGGTCCATCAAGGCGAACATCACGCCGGAAAACACCAGCACGACGTGGATGATGATCGCCCAGAGCATGTCGTCACGGTTGGCCACGCGCACATCGACGAAGTATTTGAGCAGTTCGATGGCGGAAATGGCGACGATGGAGCCGATGAGTTTGAGCTTGAGGTCGGAGAAGGTGACGTGCCCCATCCAGCCCGGGCGGTCTTCGTGGTCGGCAGTGTCGATTTTGGACACGAAGTTTTCGTACCCGGCAAAAATGATGATGAGCAGCAGGTTGGCCACGAGCGCGATGTCCACCAGCGACAAAATCGCGAGCATGGCTTCGCCGCCGCTGCCGGAAAACACCACCGAGACCGCGCTGATGAAGGTTTTGACGAATTTCACCAGCAACAGCACGATGCCCAGGACCAGTCCGAGGTAAAACGGGGCGAGCAGCCAGCGGCTGCTGAAAATGAGCGTTTCCAGACCGTGTTCGAGACGTTTCATGCGGTTTGATCGACGAGGAGGTGACGGCTCAGCGCACCCGCATCCCGGGTTTCGCTCCGGTGTGCGGTTCGAGAAGGTACAAGCCCGGTTCGGCCTGCTCGTCGGCGCTGCTGGCGGCCAGCACCATACCTTCGCTGAGGCCGAATTTCATTTTGCGCGGTGCCAGATTGGCTACCATCACGGTGAGCTTGCCGACGAGGTCTTCCGGGCGGTAGGCGCTGGCGATGCCGGAAAACACATTGCGCAGCCGGGGAACGCCGTCGGCGGTGGTTTCTCCCACGTCCAGCGTCAGGCGCAGCAGCTTGGTCGATCCGGCGACGGCCTCGGCGTGGGCGATGCGGGCAACGCGCAGGTCGATTTTGGCAAAGTCGTCGATGCTGATGAAGTCTGAGGAGGAGGCGGGGCCGGCTGCGGGGCTGGTCATGGCTTGGGCGTCGGCGGTGGGGGCCGTGGCGTCGGGTTCGAAAAGTTTGTCGAGCTGTTTGGGGTCGATGCGCTGCATCAGGTGTCGATACGGCGCGACGTGTTGGGGCAGCTCGGTGGCGTCGCTCCAGACGAAATCGCGCTCCAGACCGAACAGTTCGCGCGCCACGCGCGTGGTCAGCGCCGGCAGCACCGGGCAGAGCATGACGGACAGCAGCCAGAAGCCGGCCAGCGCGCGCGAGCAGACGTCCTGCAGTTCGGCGCGGCGGGCGTCGTCCTTGGCCAGCACCCAGGGCTGGGCGGCGTCGAACGCGGTGTTGATGCGGTCGGCATGCGCCATGATGTCGCGCAGCGCGCGGGCATACTCGCGGCCCTCGTAGGCGGCGGCCACGTCGTCGGCCAGCGCGCGCGCGGCATCGTACAGATCGGTGGTCGGCGCGGCGTAGCCCAGCCTGCCGTCGAAAAACTGGCTGATGAATTTGGCCGCCCGGCTGGCGATGTTGACGTATTTGCCGATGAGATCGGCGTTGACCCGGGCGACGAAGTCCTCCGGGGTGAAGTCCACATCCTCGACGCGGGCGGTCAGCTTGGCGGCAAGGTAGTAACGCAGCCATTCCGGGTTGAGACCGAGGTCGAGGTATTTCAGCGGGGAGATGCCGGTACCGCGGCTTTTGCTCATTTTTTCGCCGCCGACGGTGACGAAGCCGTGGACGTTGATCTGGCTGGGCGTTTTGCGTCCGGAAAAATGCAGCGTGGCCGGCCAGAACAGGGTGTGGAAATAGACGATGTCCTTGCCGATGAAATGCACCTGTTCGACCGCGGGGTCGGCGACGAATTCGTCGAAGCTCTGCGTCGTGCGCGACGGCAGGTGCCAGTGCTGCGCCGCCTGGCCTTTGTCGAAGTGGTTTTTCAGGCTGGCAAGATAGCCGATGGGCGCGTCGAGCCAGACGTAGAAATACTTGCCGGGAGCGTCGGGAATTTCGATGCCGAAGTACGGTGCATCACGCGAAATATCCCAGTCGGCCAGCCCGCCGCTGCCGCTGTCGTCGGTGGCCAGCCACTCGCGCACCTTGTTGAGCACTTCGGTTTGCAGCCGGGGCACACCGCGGGCGTTGACCCCGGCGGTCCAGTCGCGCAGGAACTGCGCGCAGCGCGGCGAAGACAGCTGGAAAAAATAGTGCTCGCTTTTGCGCAGTTCGGGTGTGGCGCCGGACAGCGCCGAATACGGCTGCTTGAGTTCGGTGGGGGAATACACCGCGCCGCAGACCTCGCAGGCGTCGCCGTACTGGTCGGCAGCGCCGCATTTCGGGCATTGGCCTTTGATGTAGCGGTCCGGCAGGAACATGCCCTTGACCGGGTCGAAGAACTGCTCGATGTCGCGGACCGCGATCAGGCCGTTTTTGCGCAGCGCGCGGTAAATGTCCTGCGCCAGCTGGTGGTTCTCCGGGCCGTCGGTGTTGTGCCAGTTGTCGAAGCGGATGTGAAAGCCGTCGAAGTACTGCGCGCGACCTGCGGCGATGTCGGCGACGAACTGCTGCGGCGTCTTGCCGGCCTTCTCGGCGGCGATCATGATCGGTGCGCCGTGCGCATCGTCGGCGCCGACGAAATGCACCTCGTTGCCCTGCATGCGCTGGTACCGCACCCAGGTGTCGGCCTGGATGTATTCCATGATGTGGCCGATGTGAAACGGACCGTTGGCGTAAGGCAGGGCGGTGGTGACGAACAGGCGGCGCTTGGAAGTCATGGTCGGTGCAGGGAACAGACGGCCCGCCCGCTGCGGCAAACTAGCGGCTGCGGCCAGGCAAACCGCCATTTTAGGTGGGCGGGGGAGAAAGGATCTGCCGCGACAGGCGGGCGATGGCGCGGGCCTCGGTCTCGATCTCCTGCAGCCGGCGCTCGGTCGCGGTGTCGGCTGCGTCCTGCGCGGCCGGGGCGGTGCAGGGCGCGGCGGCCTGCGGCGACAGGCAGGTCTGCAGCACGTCCAGGCAGCGACGCAGCCGTTGCTGTTGCACCGGGTCTGGCGGGCGGTCGCCGTGCTGCGCGCGCAGCACGCGCAGCGTCGCCAGATGGGCGCTGAGGATGTCGCTGTGGGCTATGCAGGCGGCGAGCTCGGCAGTCATGCGCTGGTGCTGGCGCGGCTCCTCGCGCATGCGCGCATACAGCCCGGCTGCCGCGGCCAGCGCATCCTGGATGCGTTTGCGCTCGCGCCGGTAGTTCAGGTCGCTCACCCGCTGCGGTTCGAGCACGGCCTGGGCGTAGCCGAGCAGGGCGTGCAGCAGCGCCTGCACCTGACGGCGCAGGTCGTCGGCTTCCCAACGCGGCAGGACGAAGCTGAACACCCAGGCCAGCGCCGCGCCGAGCAGGGTGTCCTGCAACCGCAGGGTGACGAGGAACGAGCTGCCGGGTTCGAGCAGCGACACCAACAACAGGGCGTTGACGCTGGCAAACAGCGCGGTGAAGCGGTAATTGAGGGTGATGAAGGTCCGCGCCAGCGCCAGCGAGACGAACACTGCTGCGGTGATGACCGCCAGCGGCGGGTGTGCCGACAGCAGCGCGGCCACCAGTACGCAGCCCAGCAGCGTGCCCAGCACGCGGTCTTTGATGCGCTGGCGGGTGACGCTGTAATTCGGGCGCAAGATCACGCCAATGGTCAGCAGCACCCAGTCGTCGTGCGGATGGTAGGGCAACACGCGCAGCAGCAATTCCGCCGCCAGCATGGCTAGGGCCAGGCGGATGGCGTAGCGCAAGATCGGTGATTCCCAGCGCAGCGAGTGCCACAGCAACCGGGGGTCGTAGCGCAACGGACTGAGGAAGGCGTGCAGGTCGATGCCGCGCAGCACGTCGGGCTGCCCGGTCGCCGCGGACTGTGGCAGCTGCGCCAGCAGGGTGGTGATGCGCTGGAGTTTGTCGGCGCTGGCGCGCAGCGCCATGCGTGCCTGGTCGAATGCCGTGCTGTGCTGGCTGGGGCGCAACGTCTGCAGGGCATGGTCGATGACCTCGGCGCAGGGCAGGCGCGCGGGCAGGGTTTGTGCCGCCGTACCGCGCAGCAGGGCATCGGCACGCTGGTCGAGTGCCGCGGCGATGCGCTGCAACCACTGCCGCAGGGCGTCGGGCACGGGGGTGGCGTCGAATTGCTGCAGGATCAGGTCGGCGTCGGTCTGGCTGGCGAGCAGCGCCTCGTTGACCTCCAGCAACAGCAGCAGACGTGCCGCCAGTGCGCGGTCGGCATTGTCGTGTACGTCGCGCAGCACGATGTCGCGGGTGTTTTGCAGCGTGTCGTTGAGGGCGGTGATCTGCGCCACGGTGCCATCCATCGTGCCGTGCTGCGCCGTCAGGTTGGCCGCCAGTCCGTGGGCGAATTCGCCGAGCTGCATCAGCAACTCGGCCAATGCCTGGCGCTTGGTGCGCCGCCGCAGCCAGTGCGCAAGGAGCAGCGCGTATGCGGTGTAGAGCAAGGCGCCGAGTAAAAACTGGGCGACGGTGGCGACAAGCGGCCAGAGCCCGGGTGGGGCAGGGGCACCCAGCGTGATGACCGAAATGAACAGCACGCTGAAGCTCATCGCCTGGGCGCGCTTGCCCCAGACGGCGATGAGGCCGCTGCAAAACCCCAGCAGGGGAATGAGCACGATCTGCACCGGCGGCCACCACTGGCTGGCGCTGACCAAGGCGAACGCCGCCGTGCTGGCGGCACTGGTGAACAGCAGTTCGACGCGCTTGACCCGGGTGGGTGCCGGGTTGTCGGCAAAACAGACCGTCAAAGCGCCGCTGCCCAGAGCGATCGCCGCACCCAGCCCAGCCAGCGCCGCCGTGCCCAGCGCCAGCAGCGCCACGCCGATGGCTGACACCAGGCCGCTGGTGAAGTAGCGGCTGTGCACGACGACGAGGATCTGGCGCGGAGCGAGCATGGGCATGGTATTGTGCTTGTCGGTGTGGCGCGGCGGTGAGGGGAGAGGACGGGAATGTCGTGGCAGCGGGGCAAGATTCTGGTGGTTGGCGCCGGCGCGGTCGGTGGCAGCATGGCGGTGAAACTGGCCGCGGCCGGGCATGAGGTCGCTGTCGTGGCGCGCGGCGCGCATCTGCACGCCATCGGCCAGCGCGGGCTTTGTCTGGACGATCCTGCCGAGCGGCTGTGCGTGCAGGTTCGCGCCGGCGACGATCCCGCCGATTTCGGCCCGCAGGACGTGGTCATCCTCGCCGTCAAGGCTCATCAGCTCGATACGGTGCTGCCCCGGCTGGACGCCGTCTTGCGCCCCGACACGGTGGTGCTGGCCGCGCTCAACGGCATTCCGTGGTGGTATTTCTACGGCGATTCGACCCCCTATGCGCAGGACGCCGCGGGAGGCTGGATGCACGTGGACAGCGTCGACCCCGCGGGGCGCTTGCTCGCCGCGGTCGATCCGTCGCATCTCGTCGGTTGCGTGGTCCATGCCAGTGCCGAGGTCGTCGAACCAGGGCTGATCCGCGGCAACGGCCAGTACCGCTATGTGCTGGGTGAGCCGTCGCACACCGTCAGCCAGCGAGTGCAGGCGCTGGTCGAGCTGTTCAGCCAGGCGGGCTGCGAGCCGCAGGCCACTGCGCGCATCCGCGATGCCATCTGGATGAAACTCGTGGGCAACGCCACGTTCAACCCGGTGGCCGCGCTGACCCGGGCGCGCATGGATGCGATCTGCGCCAATCCCGAGCTGATCGCCCTGATCCGCGCCGGCATGGCCGAAATCATGCAACTGGCGCGCGCCTACGACTGCGACCCGCTGGTGAGTATCGAACAGCGGCTGGACATCGCCCGCGGCATCGGCGCGGTGAAGATTTCCACGTTGCAGGACCTGGAGCGGGGCAGACCACTGGAAATCGGCGCGCTGCTGCACGCCCCGCTGGAACTGGCACGCCGCGCCCGGCTGCCCATGCCGACCATTGAGCTGCTGGGTGCGCTGCTCGGCGAACTCGATCGCCAGATGCGCCTGCAGGCGCAGTGAACGGGCAAAAAAAAGCCGGTCGCTGACCGGCTGGAAAGGTACCTTTGGGGTACCGAGGAGACAACTGGAAGGCCGATTGCGCCACATGGCGCAGGCCTGTAGCCATTCAACGCTGCTGCCGCGTGTTTGTTGACAGACCGTTGATCCAGCGGCAGCAGGCCGCAGCAGCGCGGGGGAGAGGATCAGGCTGCGGCGCGCTTGGTGGCGGTGCTGCGAGTGGACTGCGCGGCTTTGAGCGCCGTGCTGGTCACCGCGTTCAGATTGGCTTCGACCGCTTCAGCCGCCTGCTTGGTCACTTTTTGCACCGAGTCGTAGGCGTTGTTGGCGGCGTTCATCGCGCTTTTCATCATCGCCACGGCAGTTTCCGTGCCGGCGGGGGCGTTTTTCGCCGCGGTCTCTGCCATGTCCATGAATTTTTTGTGGGTTTCGGCGATCTGGCTTTCTGCCGTCTTGGCCAGTTCGGCCTGCGCGCCGGACAGGATTTCGTAGGCGTGGCGCGAGTACGACAGCATTTTTTCCGCCATCGGCTGCATCCAGCCCGATTGCAGGCTGGTCAGTTCCTGCAGATCCTTGACGGACATCAGCGCCATGGTGTGATCGGCGCTTTCCTGCAGCGAAGTCTTCATCGCCTGCAGGTTCAGGTCGATGAGTTTTTCCATGTTGTCCATGGACTTGCTGGCCAGGCTGAACAGTGTTTCGAGTTGGGCCTTCTGTGCGGCGGCGATTTGCTCGGGGGTCATCATGATGTCTCTCCTGAAGGGGAAGGGGGCGGCTGCCGGCGGCAGCCTACGCATTGTGAACCCGCAACGGTGTCATGCCGATGACGCTCTGCACAGGTTCGTTGTGCATTGCACAAAACATATTGTAGAGCCGCTCCGCCGAATTGCAAGAAAAATTTGTGCGTCGCAGCAAATTTGCCCGTGTCAGGAGAAAATCATTTGGAATCAATACGTTGACTGATCAACCCTTGGGTTTTCTGGGTTTATAGACCGTTGGTGGGAGCGATTTGGCCTGCTGCCGCGGTTTGGCCACGTCGCTCGCCTTGATGCGTCGCATCACGGGTTTGGGGTGGGGCCGCCCGGCCGGGACCGTGGTCGCGGGATGCGGCTCGCCAACGCCCGGCTGAAGGATGCGCGCCGGTGGCTCGGCCGCTGTCGCCGCGGCAGGGGCGGGGTCGTGCTCCTGTGTACGGCTGGCGCTGGTGGAAAACGATTGCAACAAGGCCACGAGCTGGCCGTAGACCCGCGGCGTGGCAGCGAGAATTTCACCGCTGCGCAGATAGTCGTCGTCTCCGGCGAAATTGCCGACCAGACCGCCGGCCTCGGTGATGAGCAGGCTGCCTGCAGACATGTCCCAGGGTTTGAGGCCGGTTTCAAAAAAGCCGTCGTACCGCCCGGCGGCGACGTAGGCCAGGTCGATGGCCGCAGCTCCCGGCCGACGCAGGCCGACACAGCGCTGCGCGACGCGTTTGAACATCTCCAGGTAGGTATCGAAATCATCGTGCTGGCGAAACGGAAATCCCGTGCCGATCAGGCTGTCTTCCAGCCGGATGCGGCTGGACACGCGGATACGCCGGCTGTTGAGAAACGCGCCGGCGCCGCGGCTGGCGGTGAACAGCTCGTCGCGCGTCGGGTCGTAAACCACCGCCTGCTGCACCACGCCGCGGTGCGCCAGGGCGATGGACACGGCATAGACCGGCATGCCGTGGATGAAATTGGTCGTGCCGTCCAGCGGATCGATGATCCACTGGTAGTCCGAACCGGTGTGTCCGAAGGTGCTGCCCGTTTCCTCGCCCAGGATGCCGTGCTGCGGGTAAGCCTTGAGCAGCACGTCGATGATGGCCTGCTCGGCGGCGCGATCGACTTCGGTGACGAAGTCGTTGGCGGCTTTTTGCGCCACCCGCAGCAGATCGATGTCCAGACTGGCGCGGTTGATGATCTTGCCGGCTTCGCGCGCTGCGCGAACGGCCACGTTGAGCATGGGGTGCATGGTGTCAGGGCGCCGGCAACGACAATGGCGCAGGAAGAGCGGAAAATGACAAAGAACACATGAAACAGACCGATTTTATCGGCGCAGCGCCGCAGACGCCGTCGCCCCTGCCCGACGACACGGTGTTCGTGCTGGTGCAAACCAGCCATCCGGGCAACGTCGGCGCAGCGGCGCGGGCCATGAAAAACATGGGGTTCAGCCAGTTGCGGCTGGTCGCACCGCGGCACGCGGACGTGCTCGCCCAGCCGGAAACCGTGGCGTTTGCCAGCGGTGCCGAAGACGTCCTGCGGGCTGCCCGGGTGTTCGACACCCTGCCCGAGGCGGTGGGCGACTGCTCCCGGGTGATCGCCCTGTCCGCACGGGTGCGCGACTTCGGCCCGCCGTTGCACACACCGCAGTGGCTGCCCGAACTGGCGCAGCACAGCGCGCAGCAGCAATGGCGCGTGGCCTTCGTGTTCGGCAGCGAGCGCTATGGCTTGAGCAATGCCGACGTCTACCGCTGCGATGCGTTGCTCAGCATCCCGGCCAATCCGGCCTACACCTCGCTGAACCTGGCGCAGGCGGTGCAGGTCATCGCCTGGGAATGGCGCAAGGCCCTCGGTCTGCACCCGCTGGCGGCGACATCGCCACTGCCGGCGGCAGCCACGGCCGCCGAGGTGCAGGGGTTGATCGACCATGTGCAGCAGGCCTTGCTGGCGCTGGAGGTGCTCGATCCGCAGGCACCGCGCAAACTGTTGCCGCGCCTGCACCGCCTGGCGTCGCGTGCCGCGTTGACCCGCGAAGAGGTGCAGATTCTGCGCGGGGTGTGTGCAGCGATTTTGCGCAAGGTGCCGCCGCGCTGATGCCGTGCGCCCGGCAAAGACCACGGCGCTTGAATACACTGGACTGCCCATCCCGTTTTCGCTGCTTCGATCCATGCTGCAACGCCTGCGAGAAACCATCCAGATCATTTTGGAGCGCGACCCCGCCGCGCGCTCGACCTGGGAGGTGCTCACCTGTTACCCGGGCCTGCATGCGCTGTTGTTCCACAGTGTGGCGCATGCCTGCTGGACGCGGGGCTGGCATTGGCTGGGTCGCTGGATTTCGCACTGGGGGCGCTGGCTCACCGGGATCGAAATCCACCCGGGTGCGACCATCGGCAGGCGGGTGTTCATCGACCACGGCATGGGGGTGGTGATCGGCGAAACCGCGGTCATCGGCGACGATTGCACCATCTATCAGGGCGTGACGCTGGGCGGGACGTCGCTCTACAAGGGCACCAAGCGCCATCCGACGCTGGAAGCCGGCGTGGTGGTGGGCGCGGGTGCGCAGGTGCTGGGCGGGTTTACAGTGGGCGAGGGCGCGCGCATCGGCTCGAACGCCGTGGTGGTCAAGGCCGTTCCGGCCGGGGCGACGGCGGTGGGCAATCCGGCGCGCATCATCCAAAAGGACAGCGAACAGCAGCGCGAAGCGGCGGCGGCGCGCATGGGGTTTTCGGCGTATGCCGTGACGCAGACCGGCGACGATCCGCAGTCGCGCGCCATTCTCGGCCTGATCGATCACGCGGCGCAGCTCGAACACCAGGTGGCGCTGCTATGGCGGGCGCTGGAGCAGCATGGCGTCTGCCCGCCCGATGCCTGCCCCGCCGAGGCGTTGCGCACCGAGCATTTCGACAAAACCGGGCTGGAAAAACTGGTCGAGTGAGCCCGCCGCGAGACACTCCCGTCTAGCGCCGGGACGGGGGGAAGTGGATCAGCTCCAGCCCTGGGCGCCGGCCGTCGATCAGCGCGGACAGCAGCAGCCGGTAGGTGTCGAGATCGAAGGCCTGCGCCGGGGCGGATCGCGCCTGATCGAGCAGTTGGTCGACGTCGCTGTCGCAACGTGCCGTGCCCAGATGCCGCCAGTGGTCGAACACGTGGATGTCGGTGCGGTCGCGTCGCGCGTCGTGCTCGCGCACGCCGACCGGGCCGGGGTAAGGCCAGATGCGCAGGCGATGCGCTGCCAGTGCCAGCTGCAGCCGGGCGGCGTGCTGTTGCGGCGTTTCCAGTCCGCAGCACACGCCGTTGCAGCGCCCGATCTGCTGCGCGAAGCAGCGGCCCTTGCCGGCTTCCAGACCCAAAGCCTGCGGACACAGGGCATGGCGCTGCGCCAGCTCCCGCAGGTGTTCGACGGCCTGCCGCCGGCTGCGGTAGACGCCAAACAGCCGCGGCAGCAGCGCCGGCTCGAAGGCCTCGGCGCGGGCGAGCGACAACAGCGGGCGGGCCGCGGGATCTTCCGCCAGGAGCCAGGCGCAGAGCCCGCGTTCACGGCGCAACTGGCGGTTGTGCAGCGGTTGCTGCGCCTTGACCAGCCGCGCTTCGAGCAGCAGAGCGCCGAACTCACCGGCGGTCTCGATCCAGTCGATGCGCCGCACCTGCTGCGCGATGCGCAGTTCGCGCGCGCTGCGGGAATCGGCCTGAAAGTGCGACAGCACCCGGCTGCGCAGGCGCACGCTTTTGCCGATATATAGAACGGCGTCCTGTTCGCCATAGAACAGGTACACGCCCGGGGTGTCGGGGATGGAGTCCAGCGGCGTATCGAGCTGCGACGGCGTGCTCGCGCTGCCCTGCATCAGCTCGCGTGCCGCCTGCGCCACGATGTCGGCACCGTGCTCGGCCTGGGCGACGCCCAGCCAGGCGTGCAGGAGCTGCACATCGCCCAGGGCGCGGTGGCGGGCGGTGGTCTGCAGGCCGTGGCGGCGCATGATGGCGTCGAGCCCGTGGCTGCGCTGCTGCGGGTACAGCTTGCGTGACAGCCGCACGGTGCACAGCGTTTTGACGCGCAGATCGACGCCTTCGCGTGCTGCGGACTGTTTGAGAAAGCCGTGGTCGAAGCGCACGTTATGCGCCACGAGCACGGCACCGTCGAGCAGTTCGAGCAGGCGGGGAAGGACCTCGCCGAAGCGCGGTGCGTCGGCGACCATGGCATCGTCGATGCCCGTGAGCTGCTGGATGAACGGCGGGATGCGCTGCTGCGGGTTGATCAGCTGACTCCACGTCGCCGTCACCCGGCCGTCCTCGATCCGCATTGCGGCGATTTCGGTGATGCGGTCGTGAACCGGGTCGGTTCCCGTGGTCTCCAGGTCGAGAACGACGTAGCGTGGCAGCATGCCGTGATTGTGCCTGCACAGAAAAAAAACCGCGGCCGAAGCCGCGGTGGATTGCTGATGCAAGCGCCCGGCCAAGGCCAGACGCCCTGAAGCGCTCAATACTTCCAGCCGAGCGACACGCCCAGCACGTTCTGGCTCATGGTCAGCGTTTCCGTGCCGGTGAAGCCGAAAGCTCCAGGCAGAGGCCCGCTGACCGAATGGCCAAAGGCATGGACGTAGTCGAACGAGAGTTCCATGTTCTTCGCGATGGCGTAGGTCGCACCCAGCGTCAGGTGATCCTTGACCACGCCCGGGGCGAGGGTGTTGAACAGAATGTTCGACGAGTCGATCGGGTTGTCGCCGTGGTTCCAGCCGGCGCGCAGGGTGAGGGCATCGTTGTACTGGTAAGCCACGCCGACCTTGTACACATTGATGCTCTTCCACGAAAAGCCGGGACCATTCGGGTTGCCGCCAAGCGGTCCACCGGGGTTTGGACCATTGGCGATCGCCGGGATGCTGCCGTAGTCGATGCGCACCACATCGGCAGCAACGGTCAGCGCCGGAGTGGCTTTCCACGCCACGCCCACGCCGTAGTTTGCCGGGATGTTGAACTGACCGGCGTTGGCGAACAGGCCGCTGTACTTGTCGAAGCCCTGCATGTGGGTTTCGGACTGGTAGGTAGCGCCGACCGACAGCGTCGGGGTGAGCTGCCCGATCCAGCCGATGCGCACACCGACTCCGTTGGAGTCAGCATGTCCATTGTCGGTACAGGCCGAGGGGTTGGCCGACAGCATGTTGCACAGTGCTCCAAGGCCGTTGGCGCGGAACGACTGGTGCACGATGTTCAGGCTGACACCGATCGAGTTCGACGGATTGATTTTCATCGCGAACGTCGGAGCAATGAACAACTGCTGGAGGTCGACCCCCGTGCCAGGCGCGAAAGGCGGGAAAATTTTTGAATATCCCGTGTTGAGCCCGCCGTTGCCGTACACGCTGACGCCGACGGACATCGTCGGGTTGAGCATGTAGTTGACGCCGAATTCCGGGATGATGAACGTCTTGGTGTCGTTCCCGCCGTAACTACCGCTAATGCCGTTACCCATGAAGGTCGCATCCGAACTGGTGCTGACGTTGCGCTTGGGCTCGAACGCGCTGACGCCGAAATCCAGCCGGTTGCCCAGATCGACCATACCGGCCGGGTTGATCGCCGCCGCCAGCGCGTCCTGCGGGAAGGCAATGCCCACGCCGCCCATGCCCATGGACTTGACGCTGAAACCGGGTTGAAAGTAGCCGTTGGTGGCGTGTGCCACGGGGATGAAGCCGATGCCCCCCACGGCCAAAGCGAGCGCAAGTTTTTTCAATCGCATTGTTGAATCTCCTACCGGGCCGGCGGCCCGACCTCCATCGATGGTTCATCTGGATTGCGCCGCGGCATTGCGGCACGGCCCGACATACTGAAATGAGTATTCGAGACTGATGGGATGGTAGGAGTACGTGCGCATACACCACATTGTGTTTAGTGTTGATTGCGCACTGGAGAAATTTGTTGTAAGAATTTCAAATTCTTCGCACGAAATACTGCGCGGAGTATGCGGGAGGCGTGACGTTTCAGGCAGTGGGCGGCACATAGCCCTGCGGCATTTCGGCACCTTCGCCAAAAAAATACCGTTCCATCTGCCGCGCCAGGTATTGCCGCGCGCGGGCGTCGGCCAGGTTGAGCCGGTTTTCGTTGACCAGCATGGTCTGATGGCGCAGCCAGCCCTGCCAGGCTTCCTTCGACACGTTGTCGTAGATGCGCTTGCCAAGCTCGCCCGGGTAAGGGGGAAAGTCCAGCCCTTCGGCCTCGCGACCGAGTTTGATGCAGTGAACCATGCGGGTCATAGGGGTATCCTTGTGTGGTGAAAACGACAGATCCGCCGCTTCCGGCGACGTTCAGTTGAGATATTTGACCAGCACCCGCGAACGCCGCTGGTCGTCGTAGCGCAGCCGGCGTTCGGGTGGCAGCCAGTCACGTTCGACGAGGACGAAGCCGCGTTTGAGAAACCAGTGCATGGTGCGGGTGGTGAGCACGAAAATGCTCTGCAGACCCAGGGCGCGGGCGCGCTGCTCGATGCGTTTGAGGATGCGCTCGCCGTCGCCCTGGCCCTGCGCCGAAGGGTGCACGGTCAGCGCGGCCATTTCGCCGGTTTTCTGTTCGGGGTAGGGGTAGAGCGCGGCGCAGCCGAAAATGATGCCGTCGTGTTCGAGCACGGTGTAGTTGCCGATGTCGCGCTCGATTTCGGTGCGGCTGCGTTTGACCAGCACGCCCTGTTCTTCCAGCGGTTCGATGAGCTGCAGGATGCCGCCGACGTCGTCCGCAGTGGCCTGGCGCAAATGTTCCAGATGTTCGTCGGCGATCATCGTGCCCACACCGTCATGGGTGAACAGTTCGAGCAGCAGGGAGCCGTCGAGTGCGTAGGGAATGATGTGCGCGCGCGCCACCCCGCCGCGCACGGCGCGCACGGCGTGGCGCAGGTAAAACGCCGTGTCGGTCGGCTGTTGCGGGTCGGGCAGGCGGGCGAGCAGGGCTTCGGCCTGTTCGACGGTGAGTTCGGGCACGAGGTTGTGCTGTTCGTCGATCACCCCGTCCACCTCGGTGATGAGCACGAGTTTTTCCGCTTTCACCGCCGCGCCGACGCTGCTGGCGACGTCCTCCATGCTCAGGTTGAAGGCCTCGCCGGTGGGCGAATAGCCGAACGGCGAAATCAGCACCACGGCGCCGTATTCGAGCGCGCGCTGGATGGTGGCGGCATCGACCTTGCGCACCAGCCCGGTATGCTGAAAATCCAAGCCGTCGATGATGCCCACCGGGCGGGCGATGATGAAGTTGCCCGACACCACACGCACCGTCGCCCCGGCCATCGGCGTGTTCGGCAGTCCCTGGGAAAACGTGGCTTCGATTTCGAAGCGCAGTTGCCCGGCGGCCTCCTGTGCCGCGTCGAGGGCGACTTCGTCGGTCACGCGCATGCCGTGCGAATAGCGCGAGCCGACGCCTTTTTCGCGTAGCTGCGCCTCGATTTGCGGGCGAAAGCCGTGGACCAGGACGATGCGCACGCCCATTGCCGTGAGCAGGGCGACGTCCTGCACCAGCGCGTTCAGCCCGCCGGCGGCGATGAGCTCCCCGGCGATGGCGACGACGAACGTCTTGCCGCGGTGCGCGTGAATGTATGGCGCGACCGAGCGCAGCCATGCGACGAATTGTTCCTGCTCGGCGATCATGCCGCGATTATCCGAGAATGTCGGGTTGCGTTTGACATTGCGTTTTCATGCCAGCATCTGACCTTCCCCGTCCGCCCGGGGCCGCACGGCGCGGCGCGCCTGCCTCGCCGCGGCGGGTTCAGGCCCATCCGGTCGGCCGTATCGACTTTCCGCCCGAGCTGCCGGTGTCGGCGCGGCGCGAGGACATTGCCGCGGCGCTGCGCGAGCACCCGGTGGTCATCGTCTGCGGCGAAACCGGCTCGGGCAAGACCACACAGCTGCCCAAGATCGCGCTGTCGGTCGGCCGCGGGCTGGGCGCAGGGGGCACCGGGCTGATCGGCCACACCCAGCCGCGGCGGCTGGCGGCGGTGAGCATCGCCCGCCGCATCGCGCAGGAGCTGGGCAGCGAGCTCGGACAGGTCGCTGGCTACAAGGTGCGGTTCGGCGACCGGCTGCAGCCCGGCGCGTCGGTCAAGCTGATGACCGACGGCATTTTGCTGGCCGAAACGCAAAGCGACCCGCTGCTGCGCGCTTACGACACCCTCATCATCGACGAGGCGCACGAGCGCAGCCTGAACATCGACGTGCTGCTCGGGTATCTGAAGCAGATCCTGCCGCGGCGGCCTGACCTGAAGGTCATCGTCACCTCGGCGACCATCGACGCCGAGCGGTTTGCCGAGCACTTTCGAGTGCCGGCCCGCCCGGCGCCGGGCCGCCCCAAGCCGGGCGGCGCCCCCTCGGGGGGCAGCGCAGACGCGCAGCGGCAAGCGTGGGGGCCGACCCTGCCGGCGCCGATCATCGAAGTCTCGGGTCGGCTGTATCCGGTGGAAATCCGCTGGCGACCGTTCGGCGTGGACAAGGGCGACGACCGCGACCTGCCGCAGGCGATCTGCGACGCGGTCGACGAACTCTGGCGCCTCGGCCCGGGCGATGTGCTGGTGTTCCTGCCGGGTGAGCGCGAAATCCGCGAGACCGAAGCGGCGCTGCGCAAGCACCACCTCGACACGCGACGCGCCGGGGTGGACATCCTGCCGCTGTACGCCCGGCTGTCGCAGGCCGAGCAGGACCGGGTGTTTGCCAGCGGCGGCGGGGCGCGGCGCATCGTGCTGGCAACGAATGTGGCCGAGACCTCGCTGACCGTGCCGGGCATCCGCTACGTGGTCGACAGCGGGCTGGCGCGGGTGAAGCGCTACAGCTACCGCAACAAGGTCGAGATGCTGCAGGTCGAGCCGATCAGCCAGGCCGCGGCGCAGCAGCGGGCCGGGCGCTGCGGCCGCGTGGCCAACGGCGTGTGCATCCGCCTGTACGACGAGACCGACTTTGCCGCGCGCCCGCGCTTTACCACCCCAGAAATCCTGCGCTCGTCACTGGCGGCCGTCATCCTGCGCATGAAGGCGCTGGGGCTGGACGACATCGAGCATTTCCCGTTCATCGAGCCGCCTTCGGGGCGGGCGATTGCCGACGGTTATCAACTCCTGGCCGAGCTCGGCGCGGTCGACGCGCGCAACCAGCTCACTCCGCTGGGGCGGGAGCTCGCGCGTCTGCCGGTGGACCCGCGCATCGGCCGCATGATTCTGGAGGCGCGCAACCGTCAGGCGCTTGCTGAAGTGTTGATCATCGCCGCCGCGCTGTCGGTACAGGACCCGCGCGAACGCCCGGGCGACGCGCCGCAGGCGGCCGACGAGGCGCACCGCAAATTCTTCAGCGACGAACGCTCGGAATTCCTCGGCTGGCTCAAGCTGTGGGCGTATTACCACGAGGCAGTGGCGCACAAAAAATCGCAGCGCAAGCTGTGGGCCGAGCTGCGTGCGCAGTATCTCTCGCCGCTGCGGCTGCGCGAATGGCACGACGTGCACAGCCAGCTTCATACGCTGGTGGCCGAGCAGGGCTGGCGGCTCAACACCGCGCCGGCGACCTACGAGCAGATTCACTGCTCGCTGCTCGCCGGGTTGCTGGGCAACGTCGGCTACCGCGGCGACGACGACCCGACGTACCTGGGCGCGCGCGGTATTCGCTTTGCGATCCACCCCTCGTCGCCGCTCGGCCGCAAGGCCGGGCGCTGGGTAATGGCCGCCGAGTTGGTCGAAACCACCCGGCTGTACGCCCGCGGTGTGGCGCGCATCGAGCCGCAGTGGCTGGAGCAGGTCGGCGCGCATCTGCTCAAGACGTCGTTGCATGACCCGCATTGGGAAAAGCGCCCGGCGCAGGTCGTCGCGTTCGAGCGCGGCACGCTTTACGGCTTGGTGGTCTACAACCAGCGCCGGGTGGATTTTGGGCGCTTTGCGCCGCAGCAAGCGCGCGAGCTGTTCATCCGCGCCGCGCGGGTCGGATGCGACGGGGACTGCCGCTGGCCGTTTTTCGCCCACAACCGCGCGCTGATCGCCGACATCGAAAAGCTCGAACACAAGGCGCGGCGGCAGGACGTGCTGGTCGACGACGAACTGATCTACGCCTTTTACGACCAGCACCTCCCGCCCGAGGTCCACAGCGGCGCGAGCTTCGACCGCTGGTACCGCGACGCGGTGCGCGCCAACCCCAAGCTGCTGTTTTTGCAGCGCGAGGAACTGATGCGGCATGAGGCCGCGGGCATCACCACCGAGGCGTTTCCTAACCGCCTGCGGCTGGGCACGCTGGAACTGGCGCTGGACTACCACTTCGACCCCGGCGGCGCACGCGACGGGGTCAGCGTCACCGTGCCGCTGGCTGCGCTCAACCAGATTCCGGCGCAGCGGCTGCAATGGCTGGTGCCGGGATTGCTGAAAGAAAAAATCCTTGCGCTGCTCAAAAGCCTGCCGCAGCGCCCGCGCGCGCGGCTGGTGCCGCTGCCGCAGACCGCCGAGCGCTGGGCTGCTGAGTTGACCGCACCCGAGCGCTTCGCGCAGGGCGATCTGCTCGACGTGCTGCGCGACCGCGTGCGCGAAGTCACCGGGCTGCCGATCGCCCGCGCGGACTTCAAGCTCGAAACCCTGGGCGCGCATCTGTTCATGCATGTGCAGGTGGTCGATGCCCACGGCCGGCACATCGCTGGCGGCCGCGATCTGGACAAGCTGCGCGCCGAGCATGGGCAGGCGTCGCGTTCGGCGTTTGCCGCACTCGCCAGCCTGCGCGGCAAGCTGCCGGCGCAGAAGGGGGATGGCGCGGAACCCGCGGAAAGCAACGCGGCTGCGGTCGAAGCGGGCGCGACCCCGTCGTCGCCTGCCGCGCCCGCCGGCGAGGTGCCGATCGACGCGCTGCAAGGGCTGACCGCGTGGACCTTCGGCACCCTGCCGGAGCTGCTGGAACTGCGCCGCGGCGGCCACACCCTGATCGGCTTTCCCGCGCTGGTCGATCGCGGCACCTGCGTCGACGTCGAGGTGTTCGACACCCCGGAAGACGCCGCGCGGGCGCACCGCGCCGGGCTGTGCCGACTGTTTGCGTTGCAGATCAAGGAGCAGATCCGTCACGCGGAAAAAAACCTGCCCGGGCTGCAGACCGCGGCGATGCTCTACCTGCCGCTGGGTAGCGCCGAGCAGCTGCGCGAGCAGATCATCGCCAGCGCGCTCGACCGCGCGTTTCTGCCCGATCCGCTGCCCGCCGACGCGGCGTCGTTTGCGCAGCGGCTGGCCGAGGGCAAGCCACGCTTTGCGCTGCTCGCTGCCGAGGTGATGCGGCTGGCTGCTGCGATTCTCACCGAATGGTCGGCGACGCAGAAAAAGCTCGCCGCGTTCAAGCAGCAGCCGGCGTTGCAAGCCGACGTGCAGGCGCAGCTGCAGGCGCTGGTCGGCCCGCGGTTCATCGCCGACACCCCGGCGGGGCAGCTGGCGCATCTGCCGCGCTATTTGCAGGCGGTGCAGCGACGGCTGGACAAGTTCCGCACCGACCCGGCGCGCGACGCCCAGCTGCAGGCGCAACTGGCGCCGTGGCTTTCGCGCTGGCAGCGCGAGGCGGCGCAATACCGCGGCGCGCTGCCGCCGCGCTTGCAGGAGTTGCGCTGGATGATCGAGGAGCTGCGGGTGTCGCTGTTCGCGCAGGAACTGCGCACCCCGACCCCGGTGTCGATCAAACGGTTGGAAAAAGCCTGGGCGCAGTGGCAGGGTTGATCGCACCGCTGCGGGTTCACCCTGATGAATAGATAGAAACTTCTTGATACATCTCAATCCGCCGCGACGCAGGGGTTTTTACGATGCCCGACATGTCGAGTTCCGCCTTCCCTCTGTCGTCTGCCGCGGCTGAAGACAGTGCGTCGCCGCACCTTGCCCAGACGCACTGCTACCACTGCAGCCTGCCGCTGGGCGACTCGTCGGTGCGCATGGAGCTCGACGGTCAGTGGCGGCAGTTTTGCTGCCAGGGGTGCGCTGCCGCGGCGGAAATCATCGTCCAGGGCGGGTTGTGCGCCTACTACGAGCGCCGCACGGCGGGGGAGGGCGCGCTGGCTGCGCTGCCGCCAGAGGAAATCCGCCGTCTGCACCAGCAGTGGATGGCGCTGGCCGACCCCGGATTTTTGTCAGCCTACGCCACGGCGCTGGGAGACGGCAGATGGAGCACACAGATCGCCGTCGAGGGCATCCACTGCGGCGCCTGTGTCTGGCTGATCGAGCAGCGGTTACGCGCCATCCCCGGCGTGCTCGCAGCCACGGTCAACTATTCCACCCGTCGCGTGGCGCTGCAGTGGGACGCGGCGCAGGTGCAACTGCCGCAAGTGTTTCAGGCGCTGGCCGAAGTGGGGTACCGGCCTTTGCCCAACGCCCGGCACCAAAGCGAACTGGCGCACCGCCGTGCCCGGCGTCTGGCGATTTTGCGCACCCTGGTGGCGTGGCTGGCGATGATGCAGGTGATGATGTTCGCCTGGCCCGGCTATATCGACCCGAATGGGCTGAACACCGCCGAACGCGGCATTTTCCAGTGGGGCAGCCTGGCGCTGACGCTGCCGGCTCTGTTGTTTTCCGGCTGGCCTTTCCTCCTCGGCGCGCTGCGTGACGTGCGCACCGGCCGGCTGGGCATGGACGTACCCGTCACCCTCGGGCTGTGGAGCGCATTCGCCGCCAGCGTCTGGAGCGTCGCCCACGGCCAGAGTCATGTGTACTTCGATTCGGTGGTGATGTTTCTGGCGCTGCTGCTGACGGCCCGGTTGATCGAAGACAGCCTGCGTCAGCGCAGCCTCAACGCCGCCGAGGAACTGATGGAGCAATTGCCTGCCGCGGTGCGGGTGCGCGCTCACGCCGGCGACGACTGGCGCAGCGTGGCCATCACTCAGGTGCGCCCGGGCGACGAGGTCGAGCTGCCCAGCGGGAGTGCTGCAGCGGTCGATGGTGTGGTGATCGCCGGGGAGTCGCAAGTGGACGAGGCGCTGCTCACCGGTGAAAGCCGGCCGGTGCGCAAGCAGCCCGGCGACAGGGTTCTGGCCGGGAGCATGAACCGCCAGTCCCCCCTGGTGTTGCGCGCGACGCAGACCGGAGCGGCCACGCGCATCGGCCAAATGGTCGAGCTGATGCAGCACGCCCTGGCGAGCAAGCCGCGCTCGGCGCAACTGGCGGACATTGCCGCGCAATGGTTCACCATCGGCCTGTTGCTGGTGGCGCTGCTGACCGTGTTGCTGTGGTGGTGGCTCGACCCAGCACGCATCGTGCCCACGCTGATTGCGGTCCTGGTCGTGAGCTGCCCGTGCGCGCTGTCGCTTGCCGTTCCCGCGGCGCTGGCGGCGTCGACGGCGCAACTCTCGCGCCACGGAGTGCTGCTGGCACGCGGCCACGCGCTGGACCGCGCGCCCAGCGTCGATTTGTGGCTGTTCGACAAAACCGGCACGCTGACCACGGCCGAGCCCGTCGTTGCGCAGGTGCGGCTGCTCGACCCGGCGTGGAGCCAGGCGCGCGCACTCGCGCTGGCGCGTGCGCTGGAGCAGGGGGTGCAGCATCCGCTGGCCCGCGCGTTTGCCGCCACGGCGCAGGAGGGTGACGCGGTGGAGAGCGTGCAGGATTTGCAGGCGGTGGCGCACGGCGGCATGGAGGCCCAGTGGCAGGGGCGGACGGTCCGGCTGGGGACTGCAGAATTTTCCGGGGTGCAGCAAGCCGCCGCGCCGGTGGACGGCGACATTGCGCTGACCCGCATCGGTCTGAGCGTGGACGGGCATGCAGTGGCCGTCTTCGACATTGCCGAAACCCTGCGCCCGGGTGTGCAGCAGGCGCTGACCGCATTGCGCAATAGCGGCGCCGACGTCGCGGTGATTTCCGGGGATGCGCCCCGCACCGTCGCCGCCTGGGCGAAGCAGCTTGGCGGCGTGCAGGCCGAGGGCGGTTTGAGCCCCGAGGACAAGCTCGCCCGCGTGCGCCGCTGGCGCGAGCAGGGCAGGGTGGTGGCCATGGTGGGAGACGGGGTCAACGATGCGCCGGTGCTCGCTGCAGCCGATCTGTCGGTGAGTTTTGCCGGCGCGGCGCCGATCGCCCGCGCTGGGGCCGACGTCATCCTGCATCATCCCGACATGCGTGCATTGCCGCGGCTGGTGCAAACCGGCAGGCGGACCGTGGCGGTGATGCGGCAGAACCTGGCCTGGGCCGTGGTGTACAACCTGATCGCCATTCCCCTGGCCGTCGCCGGCTTCGTGACCCCGCTGTGGGCGGCAGTCGGCATGAGTTCATCGTCGCTGCTCGTCGTGCTCAACGCTGCCCGGCTGGCGCGGCGTCAGCAGCCCGTGCAAACGGCGTAAACGGCGATGGAAGGCTCTTTGCTCATCCTCATCCCCATCAGCGTGCTGCTGGTGCTGCTCATCGTCGGGGTGTTGTGGTGGGCGGCGCGCAGCGGTCAGTTCGACGATCTCGAAGGCCCGGCGCACGCCATCCTGATGGATGACGATCGGCCGAAGGACGACGCCGCCAAGGCGGCTACCGGGCCGGTGCAACCCGACGCAGAGTCCCGGCACTGACTGCAGTCGATGCGGCGAGGTGTCGCATTGACGCTTTCCCCAGATCAGTGCTAACCCTAACGGATCGCAATGTCTTGATACATGTCAACATAGTGTGTCCATAAGTAAATGACGATGCTCTACATTACTTCCTCGTTTCTTTTTCCATCAGGTGGAGCAGATGAGCGATCTGACGCTTAAGCAGACATATAACTACGCACTGGTGCGCAAATTCACCGTGCTGACCCTGGTCTGGGCCGTGGTCGGCATGCTGGTCGGCGTGTTCATCGCCGCCCAGCTCGTCTGGCCGGACATGACCTATGGCATCGAATGGCTGAGCTGGGGGCGGCTGCGTCCGGTGCATACCAATGCGGTGATCTTCGGCTTTGGCGGCACGGCGCTGTTCGCCACCTCGTATTACGTCGTGCAGCGCACCTGCCAGGTGCCGCTGTTCGCGCCCAAGCTCGCCGAGTTCACCTTCTGGGGGTGGACTGCGGTGATCGTGCTTTGCGCCATCACCTACCCGTTGGGCATCACCAGCGGCAAGGAATACGCCGAGCAGGAATGGCCCATCAGTCTGCTGATCGTCGTCACCTGGGTGGCCTACGCCATCGTGTTCTTCGGCACGGTGTTCAAGCGCAAGACCCCGCACATCTATGTGGCCAACTGGTTCTTCGGCGCCTACATCATCACCATCGCGCTGCTCTACGTGGTCAACAACATCAAGCTGCCGATCAGCCTGCTGTCGTGGAAGAGCTACTCGGTCTATGGCGGCGCGCAGGACGCGATGATCCAGTGGTGGTACGGCCACAACGCGGTGGGCTTTTTCCTCACCACCTCGTTCCTCGGCATGATGTACTACTTCATCCCGAAACAGGCCGAGCGCCCGGTGTATTCATACCGGCTGTCCATCGTCCACTTCTGGGCGCTGATCTTTACCTACATGTGGGCTGGCCCGCACCACCTGCTCTACACCGCGCTGCCCGACTGGACGCAGTCGCTGGGCATGGTGTTCTCGCTCATCCTGCTCGCACCCTCCTGGGGCGGGATGATCAACGGCATCATGACCCTGTCGGGCGCCTGGTACAAGCTGCGTGAGGATCCCATCCTCAAGTTCCTGATCACCGCGCTGTCGTTCTACGGCATGTCGACTTTCGAAGGTCCGATGCTGTCGATCAAGACCGTCTCGGCGCTCGGTCACTACACCGACTGGATCATCGGCCACGTGCACTCCGGAGCCATGGGCTGGGTGGGCATGATCACCATGGGCAGCCTGTACTACCTGATTCCGCGGCTGTGGGGCCAGACGCAGATGTGGAGCAAAAAGCTCATCGAGGTGCACTTCTGGACGGCGACCATCGGCGTCGTGCTGTACATCGCTTCGCTGTGGGTGGCCGGCGTGACCGAAGGCCTGATGTGGCGTGCGATGCAGCCGGACGGTTCGCTCACCTATAGCTTCATCGAAAGCGTCAAGGCCGTGATTCCGCTGTACGTCATCCGTGTCATTGGTGGCTCGATCTACCTGTTCGGCATGTGCCTGATGGTCTACAACGCTTACCGCACCATCCGCCAGGGCAAGCCCGTGGATGCACCGGTGCCTGCGCTCAGCGCAGCTCACGCCTGACCCTGAACTGGAGACATTCATGGCGACTTTCAGTCACGAAACCATTGAGAAAAACGTTGGCCTGATGATCGTGCTGGTGGCCATCGTCGTCAGCATCGCCGGGCTGGTGCAGCTCGTGCCGCTGTTCTTCGACAAGACGACCACCCAGCCCATCCCCGGGGTCAAGCCGTACACCGCGCTGCAACTCGAAGGCCGCGACGTCTATCTGGCCGAGGGCTGCTACCTCTGCCACTCGCAGATGATCCGCCCACTGCGCGCCGAGGTCGAGCGTTACGGCCATTACTCGGTGGCCGGTGAATCGGTGTACGACCACCCCTTCCAGTGGGGCAGTAAACGCACGGGCCCGGACCTGGCGCGTGTCGGCGGCAAATACTCCGATGAATGGCAGCGCCTGCACCTGCGCCAGCCGCGCGACGTCGTGCCCGAAAGCATCATGCCGGCTTATACCTGGCTGCAACACCAGCCGGCCGAAGCCGACAAGATCCAGGCCAAGATGCGTGCAATGCGGATGCTGGGCGTGCCGTACACCGACGAGCAAATCGCCAATGCTCCCAAAGAACTGGAGGGCAAAACGCGCGAAGACGCATTGATCGCCTACCTGCAAGGGTTGGGGACGGCGCTGAGCAGCTACAAGTCCAAGGCCAATTACGTCAATTACTGAGGAATCGCCATGTCCTTCGGCTCGATCGTTCTGCTGCTGTCCATCGTCGTCTTTGCCGCGATCGTCTGGTGGGCGTACGCCCCGCGATTCAAAAAGACGCATGAGAAAGACGGAATGATCCCCTTCCTCGATTCCAAAAACCATCCGCCCGAGTCGTTCAGCAAAACCAGCGGCAAGGGCGGGGATTCGCAGACCACCGAGAAGTCCAAATCATGAACCAGTTCTATTCCCCGGGGTGGGCCTTCTGGATCGGCGGCGTCACCATCGTTTCCATCGTCTCGCTGTTTTTGTTCCTGCGGCTGACGGCCAAACAAACGGTTTTCCGCGACAAGGCGGGCAACCCCATCGCCACCACGGGCCATGTGTGGGACGGCGATCTGCAGGAGTTCAACAACCCCCTGCCGCGCTGGTGGATGGGGCTGTTCATCCTCACGCTGGTTTTTGCCGTCGCATACCTGACGCTGTACGGCGGCCTGGCCTTCTACAAGGGCGTTTTGGGTTTTTCCAGCGACAAGATGTACCAGCAGGAGTCGGCGGCGTTCGACGCGCGCATCGAACCGCTGTACGCCGGCTATATGAAAACCCCGATTCCGGAGTTGGCAAAAAATCCGGCCGCGATGGCGACCGGCCAGCGCATGTTCTTGACCTACTGCTCGCAATGCCACGGGTCGGATGCCGGAGGAACCAAAGGTTTCCCCAATCTGACCCAGCACAACGCCAACGCCTGGCTCTACGGCAACAGCCCGGAAACATTGGTTGAAACCATCACCAATGGCCGCATGGGGATGATGCCGCCGATGGAGGCAGCAGTGGGCGGCAAACAGGGCGTGCTGGCGGTGGCCAATTACGTCCGCAGCCTCAGCGGCCTGAGCCACGACGCCAAACTGGCGGCGCAGGGCAAACCGCTGTTCGCTGCAGCCTGTGCCGCCTGCCATGGTGCCGACGGTACTGGCAACAAGGCGTTGGGCGCACCCGACTTGGCCGATCCGAAGCGTCAATGGCTGTTCGGCTCCAGTATCGAAACGATTTCGCACACCATCGAAAAAGGCCGGGCCGGGCAAATGCCGGCGCAAAAGGATTTTCTGTCACCGGAAAAAATCCATCTGCTCGCAGCTTACATCTATAGCATCAGCCACGGGTCGGCGGCGAACCAGTAAACGTTTCGATCCGCTTGTTATCCATCCTGCGCCGGGGCGCTGCCAAGCGCCCCGTTTTGTCTTGACCTCCCCGCAGCTCTGATTTTCCACGCGCAATGAACGCCCAGGCCCCAGAACCGAAAGACACCGAAATGATCGCCACAGAAGAGTGGCTTTATGAGGTGCGGAAAAAAATTTACTCCCGAGCGGTGACAGGCTGGTTCAATAACTGGCGCGTGGCCATGGTGCTCTTGACGCAGGCGATCTTTTATGGCCTGCCGTGGTTGCAGTGGGATGGGCGGCAGGCGGTTTTGCTTGATCTCACGACACGCAAGTTTTATTTTTTTGGCATGATTCTATGGCCGCAGGACGTGATTTTTCTCGCCCTGCTGCTGATCATTTCGGCATACAGCCTATTTTTATTCACGGCGATTGCCGGTCGTCTGTTTTGTGGCTATGCCTGCCCACAAACCGTCTACACCGAAATTTTCATGTGGATCGAGCGCAAGGTCGAGGGAGACCGCCTGGCACGTATCCGCCTGGACAGCTCGGAATGGAACGCCAACAAGATTACAAAAAAGGTGCTCAAGCACGGTTTGTGGATTGCTCTGGCGTTGTGGACCGGATTTACATTCGTCGGTTATTTCACGCCGATTCACACCCTTGCGGGACAGGTGTTGAGCTTGAGTCTCGGGCCGTGGCAGACATTCTGGATTTTGTTTTATGGCTTTGCCACGTATGGCAATGCCGGCTTCATGCGCGAGCAGGTGTGCAAGTACATGTGCCCCTACGCGCGTTTTCAGTCGGTGATGTTCGACAAGGACACGCTGATCGTCACTTACGACCCGGAGCGCGGTGAGCCGCGGGGCAAGAGGAGCAAAGGGGTCGATCCGCGCAGCGAGGGCAAGGGAGACTGCGTCGATTGCAGTATTTGTGTGCAGGTTTGCCCAACGGGGATCGACATCCGCAATGGTCTGCAATACATGTGCATCGGCTGTGGTGCCTGTGTCGATGCGTGCGACCAAGTCATGGACAAAATGGGGTACCCGCGGGGGTTGATCCGTTACTCCAGTGAAAATGCGCTGAAAAACAAATGGAACAAGCGCCAGCAATGGGCCCACCTGCTGCGTCCGCGTATTCTCATTTACTCCGCCTTGCTGCTGGTGCTGGTCGGCTTGTTCGTCGGCGGCCTGGCAACCCGTGACCCGCTCAAAATGAACGTGATGCGCGATCGTGGCGTGTTATCGCGCGAAATTCCCGGCGGGCTGGTGGAGAACGTTTATCAAATCCAGTTGATGAATACCACGGAAAAACCGCGCAGGATCCGTATCGAGGCCAAGGGGCTCGACGGGCTGGCGGTGTACCGGCGAAACGTCTACGAGGTGCCGGCCTCATCGAACATTCTGGAGCCGCTTGAAGTCACCCTGCCCGTCGACCAGGCGAAAAAGGGTATCTATAAAATCGAAATCAAGGCGGTGTCCGAGGATGCAAAGCCGATCAGCGCATCGGGCCAGACGACGTTCATTGTGCCTTGATCGTGCCTTGATTCTGACTTCACCACGCCCTGCAGGAGTTTTCCTATGTCCACCTTGTCACCGCGCCCTTGGTACCGTGAACCCTGGCCCTGGTTTTTGATGGCGCTGCCGTTGAGTGTCGTCGTCGCCAGCTTTGTCACCATCTATCTGGCGACCCGCGCGCCGGACAGCCTGGTCACCGATCACTATTACAAAAAAGGCCTGGCGGTTGGCGGCGATATTCATCGCGAGCAGCACGCGCAGGCCATGCACCTCAACGGGGTGCTGTCGCAGGCAGCGGGGCGCATCGAACTCAAATTCAACCAGCCTGTGGCCGAGGAGCATCTGCGGTTGATGTTGCGTCATCCTTTGTCGAACCTGAAGGATGTGCAGATCGATTTGCACCGCACGGCAGCCGGGGTCTACAGCGCATTTGCGCCGCCGCTGGACGCCGTGCGTTACCGCGTGCACGCCGAAACTGCCAACTGGCGGCTGGCCGGGGTGTGGGTGCCGCATTCTCCGGTGACGCTCGAACCCGGTGTCTGAAGACACGTGGCGCGCCAGACGCCAGCGCGAGGGCTACAGCGTTTGGCACAGCGTCGGTTTGGCGTGGCGTCAGGCGGTGAGATCGGGTGCCGGTTTGGGGACCGTCAAACTGCCGCCGCCAGCCTCGACCGATCGCCTCAATTGCTCTGCGGCATGAGCAGTTCGGCCAGACCGTGGCGGTCGGTGATGCGGATTTGGCGCTGGGCGACATGAATCAGCCCGGCGGAATGGAACTTGGACATCAGGCGGCTGACCGTTTCCAACTTCAGGCCGAGGTAGCTGCCGATTTCCTCGCGGCTCATGCGCAGGACGAATTCATCCGGCGACAGCCCGCGTGCTTTGAACCGCTCGGACAAATCCAGCAGAAAACGGGCCAGGCGTTCGTCGGCGTGCATGCTGCCGAGAGAAAACTGATCCTGCTGCGCGCGAATCAGTTTGTTGCCGACGATGCAGTGCAACTGATGTTGCAGCGATGGCAGGTCGCGCGTGGTGGTTTCCAATGCGCGCAAATCGATTTCACACGCCTCACTGTCTTCGAGCGCCACCGTATCGGTGAAATAGGTGTGCTGTCCCAAACCTTCCAGCCCCATGAGCTCGCCGGGAATGTGGAAGCCGACGATCTGTTCCCTGCCGTCCGGACTGGAGATGTACGACTTGAACGACCCGGCGTGCACCGAATACACCTTGGTCATCGACTGCCCGGCAGTGAACAGCGCCTCGCCTTTTTGCACCCGTACCGTCGCCTGGATCACATCGCGGATACGCGCCATTTCTGACTGCTGCAATGCGATGGGCAGGCAGAATTTGCTCTGGAAGCACACGTCGCAGGGATGGGGTTTTTCCATCTGCGTGGCTGTGGGCGTCGGCGTGGATTTCATAGATCGAGATGTTGCAATATTTGATTGAATCAGTTGTGACAGGATACAGCAGAATGCGATGAATACAACCATTCCACTGACTTTGTTGTTGATGGGGCTCACAGGCGGGCTGCACTGTGCGGCGATGTGCGGTGGGCTGGTCGTTGCCGCGGAACGGGCGGCAACCGAGCAGGTGCTGCTGCCTGCGCGTCGGCTGTTTTGGCAGCAGTTGCAGCTGCAGGGGGCGCGGGTGCTCTCGTACACCCTGCTGGGAGGGATAGCCGGCCTGGTGGGTGCCGGAGTCTGGTCGGCCAGCGCCCGTCCGGTGCAGTTGGCGTTGTTCGCTCTTGGCAACGTGGTGCTGGCCGGCGCCGGGGCGTGGATGGTGCTGCAACAGATGACGACCCCGCGCTGGCTGGCCTGGCAGCAGGCATGGCTGGGAGGGGGCTGGATCGGGCGCGGCCTGACGCGGCTGACACAACCGCTGCTGTCGCGGCTGCTGCCGTTCAATACCTTGCCCAAACGGCTTGCCGCCGGCCTGCTGTGGGGGTTGTTGCCATGCGGCCTGGTGTATTCCGCGCTCTCCCTGGCCTTTCTGAGCGCGACGCCCTGGGAAGGCGCGCTGGCCATGCTGGCCTTCGGCTTGGGCACCTTGCCGCACATGTTGTTTGCCGGCCATACCCTGCGCTGGGTGAGTCAGCGCACCAATCAGCGCGGGTTTCACCTGACTGCCGGCGGGATTCTGCTCGGCTTTGCGGCTTACGGTTTCTGGAAACTGTTGCACGCCAGCACCCAGTTGCCGGTGGGCGGTTGCGCGTTCTGACCCGGCTTGCCGTGCATCGGCCGGGCAGGGGCGATTCAACTGATGTCGAACGTGTGAACCGGGAAATGCCCGGTGCGCAGATCGGCGAAATAACGCTTCAGGGTTTGCGCCACGCTGCGGAACGCCAACTCGTCCCAGGGGATTTCGGCTTCGTGGAACAAGCGCACTTCCAGGCTTTCCTCTCCGGGGTGCCACCGTGGCGAGGTCAGCTGCCCACGATAAAACAGATACACCTGATGCGCAGGCAGGACGTTGATCACGGCATAGAGGCCGTCGAGCCGCACGTCAGCGCCGGCCTCTTCGCGTGTTTCACGCAGGGCGCCGCCTTCGGTGCTTTCGTCGAGTTCCATGAAGCCGGCGGGCAGCGTCCACAGGCCGTAACGCGGCTCGATCGCCCGCCGGCACAGCAGAACCTGCTGCTCCCACACGGGAATGGTGCCGACGATGTTGCGCGGATTTTCGTACTGGATGTGACCGCAATGCGGACAGACGGCGCGCGGGCGCGTATCCCCCGCGGGCACGCGGTAGACGACCGGCGCGCCGCAGGCGGTGCAATGGCGGATGGCAGAGGCTGGCATGGTCGGTGGGAGGAGGCAACTGCGTCAGGCAGGAGCTTATTGCGAAACGCCTGTGGCCGGCAGATGGGGGTGACCACGACCGTGCGCCGGCAAGGCCCGGCAGCCAAAGGCACCCCCGAATACCGGTTGGCCTGATCCTAAAATGCGCGCATGACTTCCGTCGCGCTGGCGCGAAAGTGGCGCCCCAAATCGTTTGCCACCCTGGTCGGACAAGACCATGTGGTGCGCGCGCTCACCCATGCGCTCGACCACAACCGCCTGCACCACGCGTATCTGTTCACCGGCACGCGCGGCGTGGGCAAAACCACGATTTCGCGCATCCTCGCCAAGGCGCTCAACTGCACCGGGCCGGACGGCAAGGGCGGCGTCACCAGCCAGCCCTGCGGCGTGTGCAGCGCATGCACCGAAATCGACGCCGGGCGCTTTGTCGATTACATCGAGCTCGACGCTGCGTCCAACCGCGGTGTCGAAGACATGACCACGCTGCTCGAACAGGCGGTGTACAAGCCCACGGCCGGGCGCTTCAAGGTCTACATGATCGACGAAGTGCACATGCTGTCCAACCACGCCTTCAACGCCATGCTCAAGACGCTGGAGGAGCCGCCGGACTACGTGAAATTCGTCCTCGCCACCACCGATCCGCAAAAAGTCCCGGTGACCGTGCTGTCGCGCTGCCTGCAGTTCAACCTCAAACCCATGCCGCCGGCGGCCATCGTCAGCCATCTGCAGCGGGTGCTGCAGGCCGAGGGCGTGCCGGCGGACACCACTGCGCTCGCGCTCATCGCCCGCGCCGCACACGGCTCGATGCGCGACGCACTGTCGCTGACCGACCAGGCGCTGGCGTATTGCGCCGGGGCGGTGGAGGCTGCCGCGGTGCAGCAGATGCTGGGCACGGTCGACCGCGGGGACGTGCTTTCCATCCTGCAGGCACTTGCGGCGCAGGACGGGCCGGCGCTGGTGGCGCAAATCGACCAGCTCGAAGCGCGTGGCCTGTCGTTCGGCGCCGCGCTGGAAGAACTCGCCGGGATGCTGCAGGCCATCGCGCTGCGGCAAGTGGTCCCGCAGGCCGCCGATGCCGACGAGCCGCAGCACGCCGCGCTGACCGCGCTGGCGGCGCAGCTCAGCCCGGAGCTCGTGCAGCTGGCCTATACCACGGTGCTGCACGGCCGCAACGAACTGTCGCTGGCGCCAGATGACCGCACGGGTTTCACCATGACCTTGTTGCGCCTGCTGGCGTTTTCCCCGCTGCTCGGCGGCGACGTACCGCCGGACGGACTGATGTTGCCGCGACCGCAAACGACGGCGCCGACGCCCGCTGAGGCGCGGCTGCCCGCGGCTGTTGCCGGGCAGCCGCCCGTGCCCGCCGGGGAGACGGAAGCAGACACCGTGGCCGTTTCCGCGGTGGCGGCGTCGCTGGCGCCGGCAGACGGCAGTTCGCAGCAGCATCGCAACGATGCACCGCGCCGTGCCGACGCCGGCGTCGAGGCGATCGACTGGCCCAGCCTGGTGCAGCGCCTGGAGCTACCCGTGGGCCTGCCGCGTGCGCTGGCGCAGCAAAGCGAACTCGTCGCCGTGCAGGCAGACGACTGGCTGCTGCGCGTGCCCAACGTGCAGCTCACCCGCGCCGGCGCAGTGGACAAACTCCAGGCGGCGCTGCGCGAGGCACTGAAGCGGGAGGTCAGTCTGCGCGTCGAAACCGGGGACGTCAGCGACAGCGCGGCGCAGCGCGAGGCGCGCGCGCGTGCCCAGGCGCAGGCGCAGGCCGAGGCGGCCATCCAGACGGACCCTCTGGTGCAAGAGCTCGTGCACGAGTTGGGCGCGCAAATCGTCGCCGGCAGCATCAAGCCGGCACCGCCGTCGGCTTGAACGACAATGTCTGCCGACATACCGTCGGCAATTTCAGGTTTTGCTCAAAGGATTTCTCATGTTCAACAAAGGACAGCTCTCCGGTCTGATGAAGCAGGCGCAGCAGATGCAGGACAACCTGCGCCGCATCCAGGAAGAACTCGGCAGCATCGAAGTCGAAGGTCAGTCCGGAGCCGGACTGGTCAAGGTGGTGATGACGTGCAAGTACGCCGTCAAGCGCGTGAGCATCGATCCCAGCCTGGTGGGCGATGACCGGGACATGCTCGAAGATCTGGTGGCCGCAGCGTTCAACGATGCGGTACGCCGCGCCGAGGCGACGACGCAGGAAAAAATGGCCGCGGCAACCGCCGGCATGCCGCTGCCGCCCGGGATGAAACTGCCGTTCTGAATCCCGGGGCACGCTCACCATGCACGAGGCCGCACCCGGCCACGTCCCCGCGCTGGATGCGCTGGTCGAGGCGCTGCGGCAACTGCCCGGCGTCGGGCCGAAATCGGCAGCGCGCATGGCGTACCACCTGCTGGAGCATGACCGCGAAGCGGCATCGCGCATCGCCCGCGCGCTGGACGCCGCGCTCGGTGCCGTACGGCGCTGCGCGCGCTGCAATACCCTGACCGAAGACGCGGTGTGCAGCATTTGTGCCGACGCGCAGCGCGATGCGCGCCAGCTCTGCGTGGTCGAAGGCCCGGCCGATCTGGCGGCGCTGGAGCAGACGCTGACTTACCGCGGTCTGTATTTCGTGCTGATGGGGCGCATCAGCCCGCTGGACGGGCTGGGGCCGAAGGAAATCGGCCTGGAGCGGCTGATCGAGCGCGCCACAGACGGCGTGGTGCAGGAGGTCATTCTCGCCACCAACTTCACCAACGAAGGCGAGGCCACGGCGCACGTCATTGCCGAGATGCTGCGGCCGCGCGGTCTGCGCGTCACCCGGCTGGCGCGCGGCGTTCCGGCGGGGGCGGAGCTCGAATACGTCGATCTCGGCACCATCGCCCGCGCGCTGGTCGACCGGCGCAGCACGTAAGGCCGCGGCAGTCTCTGCAAGTTCTGCGTGGCTGCAATACAGTGTGACCTTGACCGCCCAATCCGGCCTTTGCGCGCGGGCGCCATTTTCCGCACCATCATGCAGCGACGCCAATTCATCCAATCCGCAGCGGCATTTGCCATGTCGGGCGGTCTGTTCCTGCCGTTTGCTTCCAACGCCGCCGCGGCGCAGACCGCAGGCACCATGGAGGTCTACGCCGGTGCCATCGGGCCCGGGGAGTATCAGGGCGGAGATTTCGCCCAGGCGCGGTTTCACGACCCCCGCGGCATGGCGCAGGACGCGCAGGGCAATGTTTTCGTTGCCGACTACGTCAACAGCGTCGTGCGCAAGTTGGGCACGGATGGGCAGGTCAGCATCGTTGCTGGGCAGGTGGAGCAGCGTGACGCGCGTAACGGCCCGGCGCTGCAGGCGCATTTTTACTCGCCGGAGTGCGTCGCCGTGGCGGCCGATGGCACGCTGTTCGTCACCGACTCGGGCAGCAACACGCTGCGGCGCATCGGCCGCGATGGTCTGGTGAGCACCTGGGCGGGAAAAATCGATGTCGAAGGGTACGCCGATGGCCCCGGTGTGAAGGCGCGGTTCAACCACCCGGTGGGAGTGGCTGTCGCAGCAGATGGTGTGGTGTACGTGGCCGACGCCTACAACTCCACGGTGCGACGCATCAGCCCGCATGGCGTGGTCAGCACGCTCGCCGGCTCGCCGGGGGCGACCGGCTGGCGCGATGGCCGTGGCGCGCAGGCGCGGTTCAATACGCCCATCGGCGTGGCGCTGGACCGGCGCGGCAATGTCTACGTCAGCGAATATTTCAACAATGTGATCCGTCGCATCACCCCCGACGGAACGGTCAGCACCTTCGCCGGCAAGCCGGGCAGGGGAGGGTTTGCCGACGGCAGCGCCGCCACGGCGCTGTTTCTCCACCCGCAGATGCTGTCGTTCGCGCCCGATGGCAGCCTGATCGTCGCCGACAGCGGTAACAACCGGGTGCGGCGGATCGCCCCCGACGGCACGGTTTCCACCCTGGCGGGTAACGGCCAGGGAGAAACCGTGGTCACCGGCGCCCTGCCGGGAGTGTTGCATCAGCCGTACGGCGTGCTCGCCCTGGCCGACGGCGGCGTGCTGGTCACCGGGCTGAACGCCATCTTGCGCATCCAGCCGCAGACGCCGCTTGCCGCCTGAACCCGGGGTCAGCCCGCCGTTGGCTGAGCGGCTTCGAACTGCGCCAGATCGACGCGCGGCGCCGGTGTCCAGCCGGGCTGGCGGTGCTCGACGACCACGTTGGTGTAAATCCCGCCGCGCACATACCAGCGCGCGGTCACGCGCAGGAACCGCGGGGCGATCGCCTGCACCAGATCGTCGGCGATGGTGTTGGTCACTTTTTCGTGAAACGCTCCCTCATTGCGGTAACTCCACATGTAGAGCTTGAGGCTTTTGAGTTCGACGCAGAGCTTGTCGGGAATGATGTCGAAGTCGAAGCGGGCAAAGTCCGGTTGGCCCGTCAGCGGGCACAGGCAGGTGAATTCGGGTACCTGCATGTGGATGTGGTAGTCGCGCTCGACCGCCGGATTGGGGAAGGTCTGCAGCGATTTGCTCGGTTGGGTCGTCATATCGGGTTTACGCAGTGGAGGGAGGACGTGGTGCACCGGCGGAGGCAGCCCCTCGCGAGCGCGCACGCTCGCGGGCGGCTTGCAGCACGGCAGCCTTGCGTTCGGCGGCAAGCGCTGCGGCGGTAGGCTCCGCGGCGGCGGCCGGGGTTGGCGCGACGGACGCCGTCTGCCGCTGGCGGTGGCGCGCGTAACGCTGCCGCGCCTGGTCCGCCTGTTCAGCGCTCCAGGCGTCCCAGCCGGTGCGCGCCGCCGCGGCAGGGTCGGGCAAAGCGCTCAGGCGGATGCAGTCGACCGGGCAGACGGGCAGACACAGCGCGCAGCCGGTGCACCAGGTGCCGATGACGGTGTGCATCCGCTTGGCGACGCCGGCAATGGCGTCCACCGGGCAGGACGGAATGCACAGCGTACAGCCGATGCATTGACCGGGGTCGATCACGGCGAGCTGCCGCGGACCTTCCGCGCCGCACTGTGGATCCAGCGGCAGCGCCGGGCGGTGCAGCAGCGCGGCCAGACGTTCGACCCCCTGCGCGCCGCCGGGCGGGCAGCGGTTGATCTGTGCCTGACCGCTGGCAATGGCCTGGGCATACGCCGCGCAGTCGGCATAGCCGCAGCGTTTGCACTGGGTTTGTGGCAGCAATGCATCGATCTGCGCAGCCAACGACGGCGACGCGCCGCACCCGTCGGCAGTGGGCGCGGCGGGTGCTGGCGTGCAGGGGGGGGATGCGGGCAGCGACATGAGCAGCGTGGCGGAACGTCAGCGCGCCGCGTCGCTTTCGGCAGGACTGGAGTAGTCCGCCGGCTGGCTGGAGCCGGCCTGCGGCCGTGTGGTCTTGCGTGACGTAGTGCCGACGGCGCCACGCGGGTGCGCAGCGATGAAATCGCGCACCACCGGATAGACCTTTTCGCGCCAGCGACGGCCAGAGAAAATGCCGTAATGCCCCGCCCCCAGGGCGACGTAGTGCTGGCGGCTGGCGGCTGCGATGCCGCTGCACAGGCCGTGCGCCGCTTCGGTTTGACCGGCACCGGAAATGTCGTCGAGCTCGCCCTCGATGGTCAGCAGGGCGGTGCGGCGGATGTCCTGCGGCCGGACCAATTCGCCGCCCACCCGCCACGTGCCGTTGACCAGGGCGAAGTCCTGGAACACGACGCGGATGGTATCGAGGTAGTACGCGGCGTCCATGTCGAGCACGGCGTTGTATTCGTCGTAAAACCGGCGGTGCGCTTCGGCGTCGTCGTTGTCGCCGCGGATCAGATTGAGAAAGTAGTCATAGTGCGACGTCAGGTGACGGTCGGGGTTCATGGCGACGAAGCCCGAATGCTGCAAAAACCCGGGATACACCCGCCGGCCTGCCCCGGGGTAGTTGGCGGGAACACGGTAGATGACGTTGTTTTCGAACCATTCGTAGCTCTTGTTCATCGCCAGGTTGTTGACCGCGGTGGGCGATTTGCGCGCGTCGATCGGCCCGCCCATCATGATCATGCTGCGCGGCGCGATTTCGCCCGCGCTGGCCATGAGCGAAATGGCGCCGAGCACCGGCACCGTGGGCTGGCACACCGACATCACATGCACGTCCGGGCCGATGGCGGTGATGAATTCGCGGATGTAGGCGACGTAATCGTCGAGGCTGAACACGCCTTTTTCCGTCGGCACCATGCGCGCGTCGGTCCAGTCGGTGATGAACACCTTGTGGTCCTGCAGCATGGTGCGCACGGTGTCGCGCAACAGCGTGGCGTGGTGGCCCGACAGCGGGGCGACGATCAGCACCGTGGGGTCGTCCTTGAGCTTGCCCAGCAGGCTGACGTCGTCGGAAAAACGCTTGAAGCGCAGCAGGCGGCAAAACGGCTTTTCCATCACCACCCGCTCCTGGACGGCGACGGTCTTGCCCTGGATGGTCACGGCGTTGATGCCGAACTGCGGTTTTTCGTAGTCCTTGATCAACCGGTGCATCAGGTCATAGCTGGCCGAGACACGTTGCGTGATGCTGTTGGGCACCGCCGGCCACACGGGGTTGGCGTAGAACCTGGCGGCGGCCTCGGCAAAGTCGGCCAACGGACGCATCAGCGCGCGCTGGGTTTCAAACAGGTCATACACCATGATCGACTCCGACTTGGTGATTGTTGCGATGCACAAATTTTAGCCGCCCTGAGTGCTTTGCGCTGTAGGGGGATGCACCGGGGCGGTGTTGAAAATCGACTGACACTCGGTTGTTGGTGCAAATCAGGAATTTTGGTCGCCGCCAAGGCATTGAACAGCAGGGCTCGACGATGTGCTCAAAGAAAATTTGATTTTTTGGGTGAGTTGCAGGATATGTTTTGCTTCGTCTTCCCACGAGTCGCTGCGTGAGACGGACAGTCTTTCAACCAAAATCAGCTTCCCCATCGATCGCAACAGGATGTTGCCGAATTGTGGCAGTGCGTTGATGAATCGTTCTGGAAATGCGGGGATTTTTCCGTTTTCGGGAAGGTACAAATCGATAGATTCGCCGTAAAGGCCGACTTCAGCCTTTGAAAAAGATGACCGTTTCGACTTCTTGCCCAATGCCGCGAAGGATTTGCGGATCAATGCAGCGCTGAGTCCACCAATGGTCGGCAAGGAAAGCAGCATCCATGGCGTGGTGCTGAAATCCTGGGGGAGCACGCCAAGAATGGCGTTGTCGCTGCCGTCACTATTGGTACACCAGCAGACGAGAATGTTTTCGGTTTTCTTTTGGTAAATCTGTGAAATGAATGTGTCGTCAGTGGTCGAGGACAAGATATTGGAAATTTCCTTGAACAGCGGGGTCGATGCATCGATCCGGGAAAATCCTTGGCTCGTCAAAAAATTGCCAAGTGGCAAGGCGATTGTGGGATTGGCTTTTTGGGCAGAAAACACGGCGATCAAAATAAAGATCACCACGGCTGCCAGCATGCCGACGATGCCCGCAATCATGTTTTCCGGTTTGCTTGCTTGGCGCGCAGGAGCGCCCTGGGGTTGAGGAAATGATTGGATTGCGCGATGCAAGGCGCGCCGTGTGCGCTTTGATCGGGCGGCTGAATCGTCGTCGCCCCGCCAAGCCTGGGGCAACGACGTGCGTGCAAGCGCAACACGTCAGCCGCTTGGCCCGGGCGCAGGCGCTGCCACGGGCCGGGAGGGTCGTCTTACTGCAGGACCGTGGCGATCGCCTTGGCGACGTAGTCGATATTGTGCAGATTGATCGCGGCGACGCAGATGCGGCCGGTGGATACACCGTAAATGCCGAATTCGGTGCGCAGGCGCTCCATCTGCGCGGGCGACAGGCCGGAGTAGCTGAACATGCCTTTCTGCCGGGTGATGTACGACAGGTCGCCCTTGACCCCGGCGGCGGTGAGTTTGTCCACCAGCGCAGCGCGCATGGCACGGATGCGGTCGCGCATGCCGGCGAGTTCCTGCTCCCACTGCGCGCGCAGCTCGGGCGAGGCGAGGACGGTGGCAACGATCTGCGCGCCATGGGTCGGCGGGTTGGAGTAATTGGTGCGGATCACCCGCTTGAGCTGCGACAGCACGCGAGCGGCCTCCTCCTTGCTGGCGCAGACCACGCTGAGCGCGCCCACGCGTTCGCCGTACAGCGAAAAGCTCTTCGAAAACGAGGTGGCGACGAAAAAGTCCATCCCCGAGGCGAGGAACTGGCGGATGACCGCGCCGTCCTCGGCAATGCCTTCACCAAAACCCTGGTAGGCCATGTCGAGGAAGGGCACGAGGCCACGGGCCTTGAGCGTGGCGATGACCTGTTCCCACTGCGCCGGGCTGAGGTCGTAGCCTGTGGGGTTGTGGCAGCAAGCGTGCAGCACCACGATGGTGCCCGCGGCAGCGGCACCGAGCGCGGCCAGCATCGCGTCCAGCGCGATCCCGCGTTGCGCGGCGTCGTAATACGGATACGTGCCGACGGTGAAACCGGCGGCCTCGAACAGGGCGCGGTGGTTTTCCCAGCTCGGGTCGGAAATCAGCACCTGCGCGTTCGGGTTCAGGCGCTTGAGGAAATCGGCGCCGACCTTGAGTCCGCCGGTGCCACCCAAGGCCTGCACCGTGGCGACGCGGCCGGAGGTGACGGCTTCGCTGTCAGCGCCGAACACCAGTCCCTGCACCGCCTTGTCATAGGCGGCGATGCCGTCGATCGGCAGGTAGCCGCGCGGCTTGGGGGCCTGCGCCAGCTGCGCCTCCGCGGCTTTGACGCACGCCAGCAGCGGCAGCTTGCCTTCGGCGTCGGTGTACACGCCGATGCCCAGGTTGACTTTGTTGGGGTTGGGGTCGGCGGCGAATTGCTCGTTCAGGCCGAGGATGGGGTCGCGCGGGGCCATTTCCACGCGGGAAAAAAGAGACTGGGTCATGGGAGATGGGCGATGCTCAGGCGAAGGGGTGGGGATTGCAGCACAATGCGCACAGCAAAGGTGGCGATTTTACGCCGCCGCGTCAGATCATGGCGCCGCCAGCGCCTGCCTGGCGTCTGCGCCGACCGCCTGTTCCGCCCATGCCCGCACCGCAACCCGTTGTCACGCCCGATCCAGACCGATTCGTCACGTTTCCGGGGTCGCCGTTCCGGCTGTACCAGCCTTACCCGCCTGCCGGCGACCAGCCGGCGGCGATTGCCCAGCTGGTCGAGGGCCTGCAGGACGGCCTGAGTTTCCAGACGCTGCTGGGCGTCACCGGCTCGGGCAAGACGTACACCATGGCCAATGTGATTGCGCGCATGGGCCGCCCGGCAATCGTGTTCGCACCGAACAAGACGCTGGCGGCGCAGCTCTACAGCGAGTTCCGCGAGTTTTTCCCAAAAAACGCGGTGGAGTATTTCGTCAGCTACTACGACTACTACCAGCCCGAAGCCTACGTGCCGCAGCGCGACCTGTTCATCGAAAAGGACAGCGCAATCAATGAGCACATCGAACAGATGCGGCTGTCGGCGACCAAAAGCCTGCTGGAGCGGCGCGATACGGTGATCGTCGCCACGGTCAGCGCGATCTACGGCATCGGCAACCCGGCGGACTATCACGCCATGATTCTCACGGTGCGCACTGGCGACCGCATCGCGCAGCGCGACGTCCTCGCGCAGCTGGTGCGCATGCAGTACCAGCGCAACGAGGTGGACTTCGGCCGCGGCACGTTCCGCGTGCGAGGCGATTTGATCGACGTGTTCCCCGCCGAGCACGCCGAGCTGGCGGTGCGCATCGAGCTGTTCGACGACGAAATCGAGTCGCTCAGCCTGTTTGATCCCTTGACCGGGGCGGTGCGGCAGAAGATTCCGCGTTTCACCATCTATCCCGGCTCGCATTACGTCACGCCGCGCGAAAACGTGCTGCGCGCGGTGGAGAGCATCAAGCAGGAACTGCGCGAGCGCGTGCGCGAGTTCACCAGCGCGGGCAAGCTGGTCGAGGCGCAGCGGCTGGAGCAGCGCACCCGCTTCGACCTGGAAATGCTGTCCGAGCTCGGCCACTGCAAAGGCATCGAAAATTACTCGCGGCATCTGTCGGGTGCTGCGCCGGGCGAGCCGCCGCCGACGCTGGTGGATTACCTGCCGCGCGACGCCATCATGTTCCTCGACGAAAGCCATGTGCTCATCGGCCAGTTCAACGGCATGTACAACGGCGACCGCGCGCGCAAGCAGACGTTGGTCGATTACGGCTTTCGTCTGCCCAGCGCGCTGGACAACCGGCCGCTCAAATTCGCCGAGTTCGAGCGCAAGATGCGGCAGGTGATTTTCGTCTCCGCAACCCCGGCGGAGTACGAGGAGCAGCACGCCGCCCAAGTCGTCGAGCAAGTGGTGCGGCCCACCGGCCTGGTCGATCCGCGGCTGGAAGTGCGCCCGGCGTCGACCCAGGTGGACGATCTGCTGGGCGAAATCCGCCTGCGCGTGCAGCGCGACGAGCGGGTGCTGGTGACCACGCTGACCAAGCGCATGGCCGAGCAGCTCACCGACTACCTCAACGAAAACGGGGTGAAGGTGCGTTACCTGCACTCGGACATCGACACCGTCGAACGAGTGGAAATCCTGCGCGATCTGCGGCTGGGCACTTTCGACGTGCTGGTGGGCATCAACCTGCTGCGCGAGGGGCTGGACATTCCCGAGGTGTCGCTGGTGGCGATCCTCGACGCCGACAAGGAAGGCTTTCTGCGCTCCACGCGCTCGCTGATCCAGACCATCGGCCGCGCCGCGCGCAACGTCAACGGCACGGCGATTCTCTATGCGGACGTGGTTACCGACTCGATGCGCCGGGCGATCGACGAAACCGAGCGCCGCCGCGCCAAGCAGATCGCGTTCAACGCCGAGCACGGCATCACCCCCACCGCGCTGAACAAGTCGGTGCGCGACCTGATCGACGGCGTGGTGCAGACCCCGGGCAGGGGCTTGCGCACCGGCAGCGCGGAGCGTGAAATCGCCGAAGTGCGCGTCGACGATCCGCAGGACGTGGCGCGCGAAATCAAAAAGCTGGAAAAACGCATGATGGAACACGCGCGCAATCTGGAGTTCGAGCAGGCGGCGCGCGTGCGCGACCAGCTCGCTGCCCTGCGGCAGCGGGTGTTCGGTGGCGGCGACGACCACGACACCGACGCCCAGCAGAGCGCCTGAAGCCGCCCGCCTGGCGGCCGTTTGCCAAGGAGCCGACCATGCCGACCACGCGCCCCATCACCAACCTGCCGCGACGCCGCGCCCTGCGCTGGCTCGGCGCCGGAGTCGGCAGCACCGCACTGGCCGCCTGTGGCGGCGGCGCCGTGCTGGTGTGGGGCGAAACCCCGGCCGCGGCGGCGTCGGGTGTGTTGCCGGTGGACAGCCAGCCCGCGGTCAAGTTCAGCACCCGCATCGTGGCCGACGGTTTGTCGCGGCCGTGGGCGCTGGTCTTCCTGCCCGACGGGCGCATGCTCGTGACCGAGCGCACCGGGGCGTTGCGCATCGTGACGCCGCAGGGCCAGGCGTCGCCGCCCATCGCCGGTGTGCCCGCGGTGGACGCGCGCGGCCAGGGCGGCCTGCTCGACGTGGCGCTCGACCCGGCCTTCCCCAGCAGCCGCACCATCTACCTCAGCTATGCCGAGGCCGGAAGCGGCCTCGATGCCGGGCGCAACGGCACGGCGGTGGCGCGCGGCGTGCTCTCGGCCGACGGCACGCAACTGAGCGCGGTGCAGGTCATCTTCCGGCAGACGCCCAAAATCGCCAGCACCGCGCACTTCGGCTCGCGCTTGGTGTTCGCCCGCGACGGCACGCTGTTCGTCACCCTGGGCGACCGCTACACCGAGCGCGACGCGGCGCAGGACTTGTCCAACACTCTGGGCAAGGTGGTGCGCATCCACACCGACGGCAGTGTGCCGGCGGACAATCCTTTCGTCGGTCGCGCCGGCGTGCGGCCGGAGATCTGGAGCTACGGACACCGCAACGTGCAAGGCGCGGCCCTGCACCCGGTGACGGGCGAACTGTGGACGCACGAGCATGGCCCGCAGGGCGGCGACGAGGTCAACATCACCCGCGCCGGGCGCAACTACGGCTGGCCGAAAATTTCCTACGGTTGCGAATACGGCGCCCCGGTGGGCCACTGCACGCCGGTGGGCGGCGCCACCAGCGCCCCCGGCATGGAGCAGCCGCTGACTGAGTGGGTCCCCGTCTCCATCGCCCCCTGCGGCATGGCGTTCTACACCGGCGCGCTGTTCCCCGGGTGGCGCGGCAACCTGTTCCTCGGCGCGCTCGCCGGGCAGGCGCTGTGGCGTCTGCAGCTCGACGGCAACCGCGTGGTGGCGCGCGAAGCCCTGCTCACCGACCTGGGCGAGCGCATCCGCGACGTGCGGCAGGGGCCGGATGGGGCGCTGTATCTCATTTCAGACGGCGCCTCGGCCAAGATTTACCGCCTGCAGCCGGCGTGAGCCGAGCGCTACCATCGGCGCAGACAGGAGCAGAGCATGTCCAGAGCCTACGCATTCGACCCGCCGCACTACACCTACGACGACTACAAATTGTGGGAAGGCCGCTGGGAACTGATCGGCGGCACCGCCTACGCCATGTCGCCCGCGCCTTCGGTTGCGCACCAGGCGGTGAGCAACAAGATCGCACGCCTGCTCGACGCGGCATTGGACGATTGCCCACAATGCCGCGCCTTGCTCCCGGTGGACTGGCGCATCAGCGACGACACCGTGGTGCAGCCGGACAATCTCGTGGTCTGCCATCCGGTGGACGGCGCCTACATCACCCGTGCACCGGAACTGGTGTTCGAGATTCTGTCCAAGTCCACCGCGGTCAAGGACGAGCACACCAAGTTCGCCATCTACGAGGCCGAGGGCGTGCGCTACTACGTCCTGGTCAACGTCGAAGACCGCGTCGCCAAGGTGTTTCATCTGTGCGAAGGACGCTACGTCAAGCTCGCCGATGTGGCGGATGAAACCGTCGAGTTCGATCTGGGCAAGTGTCGCATCGCCTTCGATTTCGGGCGGATCTGGTTGCGGTGAACGGCTGGGAACGGGGACGGTAGCGTAAGCTCACTGCACTGGCGAAAGAAGGTTCGCAGAATGGAATTGCGCCCAGCCCGATGTTCAGGAGGGGACTTCGATGCTACGAAGATAGACCTGACCCCAATTCGTGAATTCGTGCGTTTGGCCCCAATTCGTGCGTTTTGAACCGCGGTGCGCCCGTCTTATTATGGAGTAGATATGGATGAACTTAATGAAAAAGTTGATCTAATAAAAAAGAAAATTGAAGATGCAAAAAAGGCTGGGGATGCGGGTTATGCCAAATCGCTAGAAAGTTACCTTAATGTAACACAAAGCTCGCTAAACTCTATTCAGGGTTGGTACTCTTCTTTAAATGAGATTTTTGGAATAATTGGCTTTGGTATTGCGGTTGGAATTTACAGTGTTTATCTGAGTGAAAAGTTCGTCGTTTCCCTGCTTATGTCAATTGGCGCATTTATTATTCTATTGTTTAAATCGGCTGAGGTCGGGAGAAGATTGCCACTCTTTAAGAGGGGGGGGTAGAGAATCAAAAGACGACGCCAAGGCACGAAAATTCTTCAAGGATGTAGTTATGGGCTCGCCCCGATCATTGAGATATTGGTGGTCGACAATGCCATATTTTATTGGGATCGCGGCGATATTTTTTGTTGGCGTCATTTCATTTTTTTCGTTGCGTTCTGCGTTTTTGGATGGTGGGGCGATTTGGGAGCGATCCATTAATCCATTGGTTTCAATTAAAAGCGATACAGTCTCACAGAACACAAACAGAACACAAATGGTGTCACACAAATGCAACGTAAATGTAATCCAACACAAATGACACACAAATGCACTGCTTGCTGCTTATTGGGGTTAACTGCTTATTCTTATTGGAATCAGGTCTAGCCCGATAGCATTTGCCTCAGCAGTTTCAAAACCAAGTGCAACACACTGGAACCTGCCGACCTCAATTCGGATTGGATTTTGGTCCGTTGACAGGCTCGATCGGCTGGCGGTAGCGCAGGATCAGGCCGCCAGCGGGGGCATTGCTCAGGGTGACCTCACCGCCTAGCCGCAGAGCGATCTGGCGGGCGATGGACAGGCCCAGGCCGCTGCCTTCGCCTGCTGCGCCGGGCAGGCGCACGAAGGGGGAGAACACGCGCTCGATGTCCTCGGGCGCGATGCCCGGGCCGGTGTCCTGCACCTCGAACACTGCGGTGTTGCCGTCCTGCCGCAGCCGCAGATCGACCCGCCCGCCGCTCGGGGTGTAGCGCACGGCGTTGTCGGTGGCGTTGCGCAGCAGGGTGTAGAGCAGCGCGGGGTCGGTGCGCAGTTGCAGCGCGTCGGCGTGGTCCAGGCCGAGGTCGATGTCGCGGCTTTCGGCCAGCGGCAGCAGGTCGGCGATGACGTCGCGCAGGACGGCAACGGCATCGACCTGCTGCCAGTGCACGGCCTGCCCGCCCTGTGAGCGTGCCAGGCTGAGCAACTGCTCGACCACGGCGCGGGCGCGGCGTAGGCCTTGCTGCAGCGCGCTGACGCGCTCCTGTGCTGCGGGCGGCAGCTGCAGCGGCTTGAGGTTGTCCACCTGCATGCTGAGCACGGCAATCGGCGTGCGCAGTTCGTGCGCGGCGTCGGCGACGAAGCGACGTTGCTGCTCCATCGCCGCCGCCAGCCGCGCCAGCAGACGGTTGATGGAATGCACGAAGGGCAGGATTTCGTGCGGTACGTCGGCTTCGGGCAGGGGCTGCAGGTCGGCTTCGTTGCGCGCGTCCACGCCGTGCGCCAGTTGCCGCAGGGGCCGCAGCGCGCGCCGCACTACCACTGCGGCGAGCAGCGCCAGCAGCGGCACCAGCGCCAGCAGCGGGAACAGCGTGCGCTGGGCGCTGTCGATCGCGGCGTCGCTGCGCAGGTCGGTGCGCTGCGCCACGGCGATGCGCCCGCTCGGGCCCGGTCGCACGAACACCCGCCAGTCGTGGCCGTCGGCGTGCACCACCTGCATGCCGTCAGGCAGATCGGGCGGAAGGTTCAGCCCCTGCGGGCCGGGCGGTGCGCCCAGGCGCTGGACGATGATGCGCGCGTCCTTGTCCACGTCGGCGCCGGCCGGTGTCAAGGCGTTGCCCGGTACCTCGCCCCAGCGGTGCACCAGGCTGGCGATCTGGCGCAGTTGCGCGTCCTGCAATTCGTAGGCTTCTTCGTAGGCGAAAAAGTACGACAGCGCCGCGGTGCCGAGGCCGACGGCGACCACGCTGACCGTCATCCACAGCCACAACCGCCGCAGCAGCGATTGCGCGGCCCAGTGGCGCAACGCGGCGATCGGCTTCATTGCGCGTCGGGCCCGTCGGCCGTGCTGCCCGGCTCGACCCGCGGCACCAGCCAGCCCACGCCGCGCACGTTTTTGATGACCTCGGGCGCGAGCTTTTTGCGCAGGCTGTGGATGAGGAATTCCACTGCGTTGCTCTCCACTTCCTCGTTCCAGCCGTAGATGCGGTCTTCGAGTTCGCTGCGCGACAGAATCGCCCCGGGGCGCAGCAGCAGAGCGTGGAGCAGGGCGTATTCGCGTGCGGTCAGCCGCTGCGTCTGGCCCTGGTAGCGCACCTCGCGCGTCACCGGGTCGAGTTCGAGCACGCCGTTGCTCAGCACCGGCGCAGCCTGCCCGCCCTGGCGGCGGGCGACGGCGCGGATGCGTGCCAACAGCTCGGCGCTCTCGAACGGTTTGACCAGATAGTCGTCAGCGCCCAGGTCCAGCCCGCGCACCCGGTCTTCCAGCGCGTCACGCGCGGTGAGGATGAGGATGGGCAGGCGGCTGCCGGCCTGACGCAGCGCCTGCAGCACCGACAGGCCGTCGCGCTTGGGCAGGCCGAGGTCGAGCAGCATCAGCTCGTACTCGCCGCCTTGCGCCGCGGCCAGCGCCGAGGCGCCGTCGAGCACCCAATCGACGGCGTGCGCGGCGTCGCGCAGCGCCTGACGGGTGGCGCTGCCGAGCATGTGGTCATCTTCGACGAGCAGGATGCGCATGGGGAGCTCCCGGTCAGGCAGTTGTCGCGGGTGTGCTGGCATTGTCGCCTGTGTCATCGTGCAGGCGACCGCGCAGCAGCTTGAACAGCACCGGCATGAGCAGCAGCACCAGCGGCATCTGCACCATCAGCCCGGCGATGATGGCCACGGCCAGCGGCTGCTGCATCGCCGAGCCCTGGCCGAGGGCGAAGGCGAGCGGCAGCAGGGTGAGGATGGCCGCCAGCGTGGTCATCGCGATCGGCCGCAGCCGGTTCTGCCCGGCGGCGATCAGCGCCGCGTCCAGCGGCTGCCCAGGCTGCTGCCGCAGCAAGGTTTGCACCTCGCTGAAGTAAAAAATGGCGACTTCGGTGACGATACCGACGATCATGGTCATGCCCATCATCGCCGAAATGTTGAGTTCGATGCCTGCGGCCCACAGCCCGATGAACACCGCCGGCAGCGCCAGCAGCGGCATCGCCAGGATGGTGATCGCCACCCGGAAGCGCTCGTACAGGAACAGCAGCAGCAAAAACACCAGCAGCACCGCCGCGGCCAGCACCTGCACCAGGCCGTGGAAGGCGATTTGCTGCTGCTTGTACAGCCCGCCGAGCTGCACGTAAACGCCGGGCGGGAAGGCGCCGGGGGCGTCGATCACCCGCTTGACCGCGGCGATGGTCGAGCCCAGATCGCGGCCGCTGATGCGCGCGGTCACCGCGGCCATCGCCTTCAAGTTTTCGCGGTGGATTTCCGGCTGGCCGGTGATGACCCGTAGGCTGGCGACGCGCTGCAGCGTGAACACATGGCCGTCGGGGGCGCGCAGCGGCAGCTGCGCGATCTCGTCGGTGGTCTGGCGCAGGCTGCCGGGCGTCCACAGCCGCACACCGACCATTTTCGGCCCCTGTTCGATGTGCGTGACCACGCTGCCGCCGACCAGGGTGCGCAGCTGTTGCTCGACTTGCTGCGGGTCCACGCCTTCGAGCGCGGCGCGGGTCGGGTCGATGCGGATGTCCAGCGCGTCACCGGCCGGCTTGATGCCGCTGCGCACATCGACAATGCCGGGAATGCGGGCGATGGCCGCCGCGGTGCGGTGCGCCAGCGCGGCGAGCTGCTGCGGGTTGTCGTCGAAGATTTTGATTTCCACCGGTTGCGGCACGGCAGTGAGGTCGCCGATCAGGTCTTCCATCAGCTGCGCCAGCTCGATCTTCACCCCGGGCACCTGGGTTTCGATGCGCTGGCGCACGGCTTCCATCACCGCGTCGATCGATTTGCGCGGCGGCGGCTTTAGGCGCACGAAAAAGTCGCCCTCGTTGGCCTCGGTGACGCCGCCACCCAGTTGCGCGCCGGTGCGGCGCGAGAAGGTCTGCACCTCCGGGGTGGTGAGCAGGATGTGCTCGACCTGACGCAGGATGCGATCGGTCTCGGCCAGCGAGGTGCCCGGCGGGGTGCGGTAGTCGAGGATGAAGCCGCCTTCGTCCATGTGCGGCATGAAGCCGCTGCCCACATGCTGGTACGCCAGCCAGCCGGCCACCAGCAGCGGCGCAAGACCCAGCAAGGCCAGCGCCGGCCGGCGCAGCACGGCGCCGAGCACCCGGGCATACCCGCGCTGCACCGCGGCCAGCCAGCGGCCATGCTCGCGCTGCGCCTGCCGCGCAATGTCGCGGGGCTTGAGCAGTCTGTCGGCCAGCAGCGGCACCGCCAGCCAGGCGACGAAAAACGAAATCACCAGCGCCGCGGCCATGGTCAGCGACAGCGCCTTGAAAAACGCCCCGGTGACGCCGGAGAGAAACGCCAGCGGCAGAAAAATCACCACCGTCGATGCGCTCGACCCGGCCAGCGGCCGCAGGTATTCCATCGCCGCGTGCAGGATGCCGCCGTGGCGCTGCGCGGCGTCGCCAGAGGGCGATTCGGCCAGCCGGCGCACGATGTGCTCGCTCATCACAATCGCGTCGTCGATCACCAGGCCGACCGCGGCGGCCATGCCGCCCAGGGTCATGATGTTGAAACTCATGCCCAGCGCGTACAGCAGCACCACGGTGGCGGCGAGCACCGCAGGCACGGTGATCATCGCAATCAGGGTGATTTTCAGGCTGCGCAAAAACAGCAGCAGCACCAGGCCGGCGAGCACCACGCCGATGAGAATGGCGTCGCGCACGCTGGCTGCGCTGTCGACGACCAGCGTGCTCTGGTCGTACCAATTGGCCAGATGCACGCCGGGCGGCAAGGGCGTGCGCGCCAGCAGGTGGCGCACCTCGCCGGCGATTTTCACCGTATTGCCGCCGGGCTGCTGGTAGATGTTGAGCAGCACCGCATCCTTGCCGTCCGCGGTGATCCGCACCCACTGCGGCACGCTGCTGCGGGTAATGCGCGCGACGTCTTTCAGCCGCACCACGTCGCCGGGGCTGGCGCGCAGCACGATGTCACCAATCTGCCGGGTGTCGTGCAGCCGCGAGTCGGCCAGCGCCAGCAGCAGTTTGTAGCGATCCTGCAAATGGCCGACGGCCTGCACCCCATTAGCTGCAGCGATGGCGCGGCTGACGTCGGTGACCGCCAGCCCCAGCGCCTGCAGCTTGAGCGGGTCGAGCACGACGTGGATTTCCTCGCGCGCGCCGCCCTGCACCTGCACCCGCGCCACGCCGGGGATGCTGGACAGCAGCGGCCGCAGCTGGAACTCGGCCAAGTCGTAGAGCTGCACCGGCGACAGCTGCGCCGACGTCAGGCTGTAGGCGATCACCGGATCGACCGTCGGGTCCATGCGTTTGGTGCTCAAGCGCGTGCCCGGCGGCAGCTGCGGCAGCATTTGCGCCACTGCCTCGTTGACCTGCACCGCGGCCAGCGCCATCGGCGTGCCCCAGTCGAAGCTCACCGAAATGTCGGCGCTGCCGCGGCTGGTGGTCGAGCGCACATCGACCACGCCGGGCACATGCCGCACCGCCTGCTCCAGCGGCTGCGTGACCTGCAGCATCATCTGGCTGGCCGGGCGGTCGCCGGCGTCGGCGCTGACCACCACGCGCGGAAAGTCCACGTTGGGAAACAGCCCGACCGGCAGTTTGAACGCGGCAAACACCCCGCCTGCGGCCAGCAGCGCGAGCAAAAACAGCACCGAGCGGCGGTGCCGCTGCAGCCACAGCGACGCCGCGCTCATCGGCCGCCCCCCTGCACGCGCAGCGCCATGCCGGGGCGCAGCACGTCGTTGCCTTGCACCACCAGCGGCAGCGCCGGGTCGACCGGCCCGGTGATGCCGGTCTGCAGCCCGGCGTCGAGGGCGATGTGCACCGGCACGCGGCGCGCCTTGCCGTGGTCGTCCTGGTAAACGTAGGCGCCGTGCGCGTCCTGCAGCACGGCGTCGCGCGGCACCACCCAGCCGCGCCAGCGGCCGAGCACGATGTCGGCCTGCAGCGCCGTGCCTGCTGGCGGCGGCGCGGGCTGCGCCGGCAGCGCGATGAGCAGCGGCAGCCGCTGCGTCTTGGCATCGACCGCGGCACCGACGCTGCGCAGCGTGCCCAGCCATTGCCGCTGCGGGTCGAACACCGCGGTCAGCCGCACCGCCTGCCCCGGCTGCAGCCGCGCCGCGTCTTCCGGCGGCACGCTGGCTGCGGCCTGCACGCTGCCGGCGCGGCCGAGCTGCAGCAGCGGACTGCCGGCGGCGAGCACATCGCCCGGCGCCGCCGACACGGCCAGCACCACGCCGTCGAACGGGGCGGTGACGGCGGTCTGCGCCTGCCCGGCGCCTTGCTGCTGCAGCGCCTGCAGTTGCGCCTGCGCGTCGGCCAGCGCCTTGCGCGCGGCATCGACCTGCGATTGCGTCGCCAGTTGCTGCGCCTGCAGCGCGAGCTGGCGGTCGAGCTCGTCGCGGGCAAAGCGCACGGCGTTTTGCGCCTGCGCCCAGGCCAGGCTGCTCGCGGCGTCGGCGGCCAGCAGCGCCAGCGTCTGCCCGCGGCGCACCGCCTGTCCGGGGTGCACGTCCACGGCCAGCACCCGCAGCGGTCGGGGAAAGGTGACGGTCTGCGTCGCGCTGGTCGGCACTTGCACCGTGGCGAACGCGCGCAGGGTGTGCAGCAACTCGCCGCGCTGCAGCGGCGCGGTGACCACGGCCGCCGACACTTCGGCGGCGCGCACGGCGGGCAGCACGGCTGCAGGCAGCAACGCGGCGGCGAGCAGCAGGGGGCGGAGGCGAAGCAGGGTCATGGTTGGTGAGCGAGTGCGGTGGGTTGGGCAGCGGCAGGGCGGTACGGGCCAAGCCCGGTGAGCAGTTGCAGCGCCAGCGTCTGCTCGGCGATCTGCTCGGCGTTGGCTTGCAACGCGAGCTGCTGGTCGAGTAGGGCCTTGCGTTGGGCGATGAACGCCAGCAGACTGATCGTGCCGTGTTGCAGCGCCTGCTGCGCGGCGGCGTCGGCCGCCTGCAGCGCCGGCAGCGCCGACTGCAGCGCCTGCCGCTGGCGCTGCAGCAGCGCCAGATCGTCCTGCGCCTGGCGCACGTCGGCCACCGCCTGATCGAGCCGCGCCTGGTAGGCGGCGCGCAGTTGCGCGCGGGTGGCGCGCTGCACGGCGATCGTGCCCTGGTTGCGGTTGAACAGCGGCAGGCTGATGCTCACGCCAAAGCCGATGGTGTTGACCCCGCCCGTGTCTCGCGCGCGCGTGAAGCCGAGTTGAAACGCCGGAAACTGTGCCAGCACCGCTTGCCGCAGTTTTTGCTCCTGCGCCTGGTAGCCGGCCTGCAGCGCCAGCAGATCGGGGCGGCGGTGCGGCAGCTCACGCAGCGCGGCGCCGATCTGCTCGGCGACGGGGATGGGTTCGGGCGCCGGCGCGGCCAGCTGCAGCGGCGCATCGGGCTGCAGCCCGAGCAGGGCGTGCAGCTGCGCCTGCAAGGCGAGCTGGCGGCGCTGCAGCGACTGGATGGTCTGGGTCAGCGCCTGCAGTGGCACGAGCTGGGCATCGACGTCGATGCGGGTGAGATTGCCTTGCGCCAGCGCCGCCTGCGCGCGCGTCAGCCGCTGCTCGAACAACGCGCGCTCCTGCCGCAGCAGATCGAGCCGCGCGGTGTTGGCGCTGATCTGGGTGTAGAGCAGTCGCGCCTGCGCCACCGTCTGCCACTCGGCCCACAGCAGCTGCAGATCGACCTGCTGCGCGGCGTGACCGGCGGCGCGCTGCGCGGCGAAGTGGGTGATCAACGCGGCGAAGTCATACGACAGCCCGAGGTTGTACGCCGAGGTCGTCGCCCCGGCGCTGTTGCCCGGAAAGTCCTGCGAAAAACCCAGTTGCGGATCGGGAAGCAGCCCGGCGTCGAACGCCTGCGCGTGCGCCACGCCGGCCTTGGCGCGTTCGGCCTTGAGCTGCGGGTTGTTGAGCACGGCGAGGATCGCCAGCCCGGTGGCGTCCAGCGGCGCTGCCGGGTCGAAGCGGTAGTGCGCCAGCGCCGGCAGCGCCAGATCGCCACGCGCCACGCGCAGTTGAGTGGTCGAGGCGGCCAGATCGGCAGAGGCCGGCAGCGGCTCGGGCCGATAGCTGGCGCAACCGGCGAGCAGCAGCGCGGCGAGCAACGCGGCCGGCAGACGGGGGACGGAGGACGGGAACATGGTCGATCGTCGGGAGAGCATCAAAACAGCGCCCAGCCGCGTTGGATGCCGCGGGCAAACAGCCAGCGGTACAGGCGCAGCAGCGGCGGCAGCAGCGGCGCGATGAGCAGGCGGCGCGCGGCGTGCAGCGCGAGCGCCGTCGCGCCGCCGACGATCACCGCACCGACCATGTCCAGCGGCCAGTGCACGCCTAGATACACCCGCGCCCACGCCACCGCGGCAGCCAGCGCCGCCAGCAGCATGCCGGTGCGGCGCCAGGCGGGGTGCAGCAGCAGGCTCACGGCCACCGCCGCCAGCACGGTGACGTGGTCGCTCGGGAAGCCGCTGTCGGGCGCGTGCGCGAGCAGCGCAGGCCCCAAGCCGATGGCAAACGGCCGCGGCTCGAAAAACACCGTGCCGATGAGCTGGTTGACGCCGAGGGCGAGCAGCGCGGCGGCGGTGGCCTGCAGCAGCGCGGCGCGCCCGGCAGGCTGGCGCAGCCAGCCCCACACCAGCAGCAGCGGCACGGCGGCGATGGCGTATTCGGCCAGCACGCGGGCGATGCCGATGCTCACCGCACCGGCCGAGCCGGACGCGGCCCAGTGCAGATAAAGACCGAGGTTGACGGCGTTCCAGGAGGCGGGCGGGGTGAGCATGGGTTCGATCGAAGCGTCAGGGCGTGCCGCGTGCGCGCCGCATCGCGGCAGCGCACGAGGGGGTGAAAAAAGGGGTTGGGGGAGCCGCCCGCGCGACGCGGGCGGGGCAGGGCGGACGCTCAGTCCTGATGGTCGTGATCGTCGTGGTCGGCCTTGTCCTCAGCCGAGGCGATCACCGTGCCTTGATCCGGGCTGACCTTGACGTCGAACACCTGCGGGCCTTTGACCACCTCGACGTCGTACACCAGCTTGCCGTTGTGCGCTTCGACTTCGGCCTTGGACGCGGTGCCGCCGATGTGCTGCTCGGCGGCGGTGACGGCCTGCGCCAGGCTGACCTTGGCGCCGGAGATGACGCGGGCGTCGTTGCCCTGCTGCCCGGCGGCGTAGACGCTGACCCCGGCCGCAGCCGAAGCCAGAGCAAGGGTGGCAACGACGAGGGTGGATTTGCGCATGATCATGATGAGACTCCCTGAAAGCGGTTGAACACAACGCCGATTGGCGTGAGGTGAACTCTAGGCAGCGTGTCTTAGCCGACGCATAGGACGTCAGGCCGTATGCTTGGGGCATGGAACCGCGTCGTGCCCGTCCCTCCGCCCACCCCCGCATCGGCCTGGCGCTGGGTGGCGGCGCGGCGCGCGGCATGGCGCATCTGGGTGTGCTGCGCGCGCTGGCCGATGCGGGCATCCGGCCGCATTGCATCGCCGGGTGCAGCATCGGCGCGCTGGTCGGCGCCATCGCCGCATCGGGCCAGACCGACGGCCTGGAGGCGACGTTCAAAACTTTCGACTGGAGAAAAACGCTGTCGTTTTTCGACGTGGTGTTCCCGCGCTCGGGCCTGATCGACGGCGCCAGGGTGACCGCGCTGGTGCGCGAGCACCTACCGGCGACGCAGATTGCCGCGCTGCCGGTGAAGTTCGCCGCGGTGGCGACCGATCTGCTCAGCGGCGACGAAGTCGTGCTGCAGGACGGCGACGTCATCGACGCGGTGCGCGCCAGCATTGCCGTGCCGGGAATTTTCACCCCGGTACGCCGTGCGGGGCGCGTGCTGGTCGATGGCGGGCTGAGCAACCCGCTGCCGGTGAGCGTGGCGCGTGCGCTGGGTGCCGACGTGGTCATTGCCGTCGATCTCAACCATGGCGTGGTCGATGGCCAGCCGCGTCTGCGTTTGCGCCCGCCGCGCGGCGAGCCGCAGTCGCACGGCGCGCAACGGCGCTGGACGGCCGACTACCACCGCGTCATGGCCGATCTCAAGGCGCGGCTGCTGGCCAGCGGCGACACCCGGGGCGAGCAGTTTTCCCGCTGGGTGGAGCGCGACGATGCGCTACCGAATGTCTTCGAGGTGCTGCTGGCCTCGGTCAACGTGATGGAAATGCACCTCACGCGCAGCCGTCTGGCGATCGAACCGGCCGACGTGCTCATCCGCCCGCCGCTGGCGGACATCCGGTTTTTGCAGTTCGGTCGCGCCGCCGAAGCCATCGACATCGGCTACCAGGCCGCAGCCCAGGCGCTGCAGCGCTGGCAGTCGGCGGGGCGCTGAAACCGCGGGGGTCAGCCGGTGTTGCGCAGCCCGGCGGCGATGCCGTTGATGCTCAGGTGAATGCCGCGCTTGGTGCGCTCGTCGGTCTGGCCTTCGCGGAAACGGTGCAGCAGCTCGATCTGCAGGTGGTTGAGCGGATCGATGTACGGAAAGCGCGCGCGGATCGAGCGCTTGAGCGTGGGGTTGTCGGCCAGACGTTCGGCGTTGCCGGTGATGGCGGTGAGCATGTCGGTGGTGAGCTGCCACTCACGCTGCAAGGCCTTGAGCACCTTGTGCCGCACTTTGGCGTCGGCCACCAGCTCGGCGTAACGCTGCGCCACGCCCATGTCGGTCTTGGCCAGCACCATGTCGATGTTCGACAGCAGGGTGGCGAAAAACGGCCACTGCCGCGCCATGCGCTGCAGCAGTTTGAGACCGTCGGCGTTGGTGTCGAGGAAATGTTGCACTCCGCTGCCAAAGCCGTACCAGCCGGGCAGCGCGACGCGGCATTGCCCCCACGAGAATCCCCAGGGGATGGCGCGCAGGTCGGCGATGGCGCGGGTGGCCTTGCGCGACGACGGCCGGCTGCCGATGTTGAGCTCGGCGATTTCGGCAATCGGCGTGGCGGCGTAAAAGTAGTCGGTGAACCCGGCGGTGTCGTAGACCAGCTTGCGGTACGCCGCCATCGACGCCTCCGACAGTGCGCGGGCGGCATCGAGAAAGCGCGCCGGCGGCGGGGTGACGGTGCGCGTTTGCGGCAGCAGCGTGGCCTGCAGCGTGGCCGCCACCAGGGTGTCGAGGTTGCGCAGGCCGATTTCCGGGTTGCCGTACTTGCTGGTGATGACTTCCCCCTGCTCGGTCAGGCGGATCTGGCCGTTGACCGTCCCCGGCGGCTGCGCCAGGATGGCATCGAAACTCGGCCCGCCGCCGCGCCCGACGGTGCCGCCGCGGCCGTGGAACAGCCGCAGGGTGATGCCGTATTCCGCCTTGAGCGGGGCGAACAGTTCGACCAGCGCGACTTCGGCGCAGTACAGCTCCCAGTTGGAAGTGAAAAACCCGCCGTCCTTGTTGCTGTCGGAGTAGCCGAGCATGATTTCCTGCTCGCCGCCGGAGCGCTGCACCAGCGCGGCGATTCCCGGCAGGGCGTAAAACGCGCGCATGATCGCCGGCGCGTTGCGCAGATCGTCGATGGTTTCGAACAGCGGCACGACCAGCAGCTCGGCATGGCTGTCATGGCTGTTGAGCGTGCCGTGGAACAGCCCGGCCTCTTTTTGCAGCACCAGCAGTTCGAGCAGGTCGCTCACCGTCTCCGAGTGGGAGATGATGTACTGCCGGATGGCGCGCGGACCGAAATCGCGCCGCGCGGTGTAGGCGCGGTCGAACACGGCGAGTTCGCTGCGCGTCCAGTCGGAATACACGTGATGCGGCAGCCGCAGCGGACGCGGGTCGTTCAGGCAGCGGATGAGCAGCGCCTGGCGGGCCTCTTCGTCCAGCGCGCTGTAGTCGCGGCAGATGCCGCAGGCGGCCAGCAGCTCGCGCAGCACGGCTTCGTGCTGATCGGAGCTTTGCCGCAGATCGATGGTCGCCAGGCGGAAGCCGAACACACTGGCGGCGCGGATCAGCGGGTCCAGCCGGGCGCGCGCCAGCGGCCCGGCGTGGTGGCTTTGCAGCGAGGCGCGGATGATTTTCAGATCGGTGATGAATTCGTCGGCGTTGGCGTACGGCTCGGCGCTGCCGACTTCCTGCAGCGTGGCCTGCACCCCGGCGAGCTTGCGCAGATTCGCCGCCAGCCGGGCGTACATGCCGATGAGCGCGCGGCGGTAGGGCTCGTCGCGGCGGTGTTCGGAGGTGTCGGGCGACCGTTCGGCCAGCGCGAGCAGTTCTGGGCTGGCGCTGGCCAGCAGCGCCGAGATCGACAGCTCGCTGCCGATGGCGTGGACTTCGGCCATGTAATGCTCGATGGCCGTGCGCGACTGCATGCGCAGGGCGTAACTCAGCGTGTCGGCGGTGACGTAGGGATTGCCGTCGCGGTCGCCGCCGATCCAGTGCCCCATGCGGAAAAACGCCGGCAGGTCGCTGCCAGCCTCCTCCGGGCTCTGCGGCGGGAACAGCTCGTCGATGTCGCGCTGCAGATTGCGGTACAGCGTGGGGAGCTGGGAGAAAAACGTCGCACCGTAAAACGACAGGGCGTTTTTGATTTCATCGGTGACACGCAGCTTGACGTAGCGCAGCAGTCGCGTCTGCCACAGCTGCACCACGCGCGCGCGCATCGCCTCCTCGATGTCGGCGCGTTTTTGCGCAATGCGCGTGGCGTCGCGCTCGACCAGCAGCCGGGCGATGGCGCGCTCGGCGTCGAGCACGCTTTTGCGCTGCACTTCGGTGGGGTGGGCGGTGAGCACCGGGGAGATCAGCGCCTGGTCGAAAAACTGCATCAACTCGCGCCGCTGCACGCCAGCGGCCTTCAGGCGTTCGAGCGCGGCGCGCGTGCTGTCACGCTGCGGCGGAGCGCCGCGCTCGGCCTCGGCCTCGGCGCGGCGCAGCACGTGGTGGTCTTCGGCGATGTTGGCGAGAATGGAAAAATAGCTGAACGCCCGGATCACGCTGACCGCCTGGTCGCGGCTGAGGCTGCTGAGCAGCCTGTCCAGCGCGCGGCGGTCTTTGGCGTCGCGGGTGCGGTGGTATTTGACCGAGAGCTGCCGCACCGTCTCGACGATGTCGAACATCTCCTGCCCTTCCTGCTCGCGGATCAGGTCTCCCAGCAGGCGGCCGAGCAGGCGAATGTCGTCGAACAGCGCGGCATCGGGGTCGGAGGGCGGACGGGCAGGCGAGCGTGTGGTCATGTTGCGGTCGGTCGGCGGTGCGGGGCTGGAAAAGGTGCGGCAAAATGCTAGCAGCGCAGCGGGAAATCAAAGCAAAAGCTGCGCCAGCATCGACTGCGGAATTGCGCCACAGCAGCGCAGCGACGCGCCGGCGGGCCGTGCCGCGCCGGTGACCGGGCTGGCCCTAGAATCGGCGCGATGAGCTCCTCACCCGCTTCTCCCGAATCTCTGGTCATCGCCACGCGACAAAGCCGTCTGGCGATGTGGCAGGCCGAACACGTGCGCGACTGCCTGCGCGCGCTGTACCCGCGCTGCGACGTGCGCATCCTGGGCATGACCACGCAGGGAGACCAGATTCTGGATAAGTCACTGGCGAAAATCGGCGGCAAGGGGCTGTTCGTCAAAGAACTCGAAGTGGCGATGCAACAGCGCCGCGCCGACCTGGCGGTGCATTCGCTCAAAGACGTGCCGATGGAGTTGCCGCCGGGATTCGTGCTCACCGCGGTGATGCAGCGTGAAGACCCGCGCGACGCCTGGGTCAGCACGCACTATGCCAGCCTGGCCGATCTGCCCGCCGGCGCCGTGGTCGGCACGTCCAGCCTGCGGCGCGAGTCGCAGCTGCGTGCCCGCTACCCGCACTTGCAGGTGCAGCCGTTGCGCGGCAACCTCGACACCCGGCTGCGCAAGCTCGACGAAGGGCAGTACGCCGGCATCCTGCTCGCCGCCGCCGGGCTCAAACGCCTCGGCCTGGAGCAGCGCGTGCGGGCGTTCATCGACCCGGAGGAGTCCCTGCCCGCCGTCGGCCAGGCCGCGCTGGGCATCGAAATCCGTGCCGACCGCGTCGATCTGGCGCAGGCGCTGGCGCCGCTGAACCATCTGCCCACGGCGTTGTGCGCCCAGGCCGAGCGCGCGGTGTCGCGCGGTCTGGGCGGCAGTTGCACCACGCCGATGGGGGCGTATGCCACGCTGCAGGGGCAGGAGATGACGCTGCGCGCCGTGCTCGCGCTGCCAGACGGCAGCCGGCTGCTGCGTGCGCAGGCGCAGGCGCAGGTGGCGACGACGGCGCAAGCCGAAGCACTCGGGCAGCAGGTGGCGCAACGGCTGCGTGACCAGGGGGCCGACGCCCTGCTGGCGCAACTCGGCGGGCATCGCGCATCGCCATGACCGGCACCACCCTGGTTCTCACCCGCGCCAGTGCGCAGGCCGAGGACATGCGGCAACTTCTGGGTGGCGCCGGGGTGCGACTGATCGACCTGCCGCTGCAGCGCATCGGTCCGGCGCCCGATCCGCTGCGGCTGCGCGCGGCGCTGGCGGCCCTGCCGCAGACCGATCTGGCGCTGCCGGTCAGTCCGACGGCGGTGGCCGCGGTGTTCGCTGCGCTGCCCGGGCCGTGGCCGGCGCATTGCGCCATCGGCGTCGTCGGCGCGGGCAGTCTGCGCGCCGTGCGTCGCGCGCTGCAGGCGCAGCCGCCCGACGTTCCCTGGCCGCGGCTGATCGCGCCGGACGCACACGACGATCAGAGCGGCGAGAGCGACTCCGAGGCGCTGTGGCATGCGTTGCAACTGGCGTTTCCGGGGGGTGGGGTGGCCGCGTTTCCCTGGGCCGGGCGCAAGGTGTCGATCTTCCGCGGCGGCCCCGGGCGCGAGTTTCTCGTGCGCAAGCTGGAGCAGGCCGGGGCCAAGGTCAAAATCGTCGATGCCTACAGCCGCCTGGCGCCAGAGTATGACGCGCAGACCGCAGCCCAGTTGCGTGCGGCGCTGGCCGGCAGCAGCTGGTGGCTGCTGGCGTCCACCGAGGCCATCGGCAATCTGCTGCACCTGCTCGAAGCCGCCGGCTGCTCCAACGCCGTGTTGCAGCCGCAGGGCGCGCTGGCGATCCACCCGCGCATTGCGCAGGCGGCAGGCGATGCCGGGTTTGGCCGGGTCGAACTCACCGCGGCCTCGCCTGCAGCCGTGCTGGCGACATTGCAGCGGCTGGCGGGCGCAGGCGGCTGAGCGGCGCTGTGCTGCGGGCCCGGTGTGCTGCGGCAGGGTGTGGCGCGCAGGCCACGGCGCAGCCGGTGTCGTGCGCTGCCGCAGTCCAACCCCGCAGCGCGGGTGAGGACAGGGCATGGGCAGACCCTAGAATGCCGGCATGACCGAGCTCACCCCCCGACCTGACGCCAGTCCTGCCGCCGGCGCGCAGCCCGCGGCGGATTCCGGCACCGGCACGGCGTCTGCGCCGCAGACGGACTCCGCCGCGCAGGCGGCCGTCGTGGCTGCGGCGGGACGTTGGGTCTGGCCAGCGCTGCTGGCGCTGGCCGTGGCGCTGCTGGCTGCGGTGTGGTGGCTCAACGACCGGCTGTACGCGACACAGGCCGAAATCGCCCAGCGGCTGCAGGCGGCAACGGCCAATTCGATCGAAGCCAAGACCCTGGCCAAACAGTCCAGCGACGCCTTGCGCGACCTCACCGCACGCATCGCCGTGCTCGAATCGCGCCAGCAGGACTTTGCTGCGCAGCGGCAGGCGCTGGAAACGTTGTACGAGGATTTCGCCAAGAGCCGCGATCAGGCTCGGCTGTCGGAAACCGGGCAGCTCATCGCCCTGGCGCAGCAGCAGGCGCAGCTCATCGGCAACGTGCAGCCGCTCATCGCCACTCTGCAGAGCGCGGACGCGCGGCTGGCACGCTCGCCCAACCCCAAGGCGCAGATTCTGCGCCGTGCCGTGCAGTCCGATCTGACACGGTTGCGCAGCGCGGTCACGCCCGACATCGCCGCGGCGGCGCACAAGCTCAACGATCTGGCAGCGCTGGTCGACGATTTGCGCCTGGTGTCCTCGGCGGCGCCGCTGCCGCACGGGCATGAGGCGCCGGCGCATCATCCCACCCATGCCGCGCCGCCTTCGCACGCCGCGGCGTCTGCCGCCGCGCCGCGCTGGGCGCCGTGGCTGGGCGACTGGTTCGAGCGTTTGCGCGCGTCGCTGGTGCAGCTGTTCGGCATCACCCGCGTCGGTTCGCGCGATGCGCTGCTGGCGTCTCCCCAGCAGGGCGAGTTTTTGCGCGAAAACCTCAAACTGCGCATCCTCAACGCGCGGCTGGACCTGTTGTCGCGCAACGCCGTGGCCTACCGCAGCGACATGCAGGGCATCGTCGATACGCTGCAGACCTATTTCGACCGCCGGCAGCCGCGGATGGCGCAGGCGCTGTCGCTGGCGCGGCAGGCGCAGCAGCTCGATCTGTCGGCCAACCCGGCGGCCAATCTAGAGTCGCTGTCCGTGCTGTCCACGCTCGATGCCGGAGCGCCCTGATGCGCTGGCTGGTCTGGGTGCTCGTCCTGGCCGCGGCTGCCGTGCTGCTGGCGCTGGGTTCGACGCTGAACGCGGGCAATGTCGCCGTCCTGCTGCCGCCGTGGCGGGTGGACGTGTCGTTGAACTTCGCCGTGCTGCTGGCGCTGCTGGCGTTCGTCGTGTTCTATCTGGTGGTGCGCGGGCTGTCGCTGCTGTTGGGTATGCCACGCGCGGCGGCCGAATTTCGCGCGCGTCGGCGCATGCGGCTGGCGGCGCAGGCTTTGCACAACGGCATGTTCGACTATTTCGGCGGGCGCTTTCGCCGTGCCGAGCGCGCGGCCGTGCGGGCTGCGGAATGGGCCGATTTCGCCCCTGCGGCGCTGCTGACCGCGGCGCAATCCGCGCAACAGCTGCAGGCCTACGACCGGCGTGACGCCTACCTGGCGCAACTGCCGCAGCAGGCGCGCGACGCCGCGGTGCTGCTGCAGGCGCAATGGCAGCTCGATTCCAAGCAGCCACGCGAGGCGCTCGAACTGCTGCACGCCCTGCCCGCGGGGGTCAGGCGGCGCACCCATGCCCTGCGCATCGAGCTGCAGGCCGCGCGCAAGGTCAACGACCATGCCGCCGTGCTGCGGCTGGCGCGCACGCTGCTCAAGCACGGCGCGCTGCACCCGGCGGCGGCGCAGGCCATGTTGCACACCGCCGCCACCGGACTGCTGCGCCAGGCGGGAGACGATCCGCAGGCGTTGCGCCGCACCTGGAACCAGCTCTCGGCACAGGAGCGCGCCGACCCGACGCTGATCGTCGCCGCCGCGCGCGGCTTTGCCGCCGCCTCGGCGCTGAGTGAGGCGCGCGACTTGCTCGTTGCCGCGCTCAACCGGCCGCAGGCCGAGCCGGGTCTGTTCATGCCGGCGCTGCGTGGCATGCTGCGTGGGATCGACGCCGGTTTCGTCGCCCAGACCGAGCAGTGGCTGGGGCGCTGGCCGCATGAGGCGCAGGCGCTGTTTCTCGCTGCCGCAGCCTGCGCCGAACTGCAGCTCTGGGGCAAGGCGCAGCAGTACCTGCAGAAAGCCATTGCCGCGTGCAGCGACGACGAGCGGCGGTTGCGCGGACAAATCCACGCGGCGCTGGCACAGCTGCTCGAAACCATCGAACGCGAAGACCAGGCGCAGCGCCACTGGCGTGCTGCGGCGATGGATCTGGCGGCGATCGATCCATCAACGCGGCCGGCGTGAACGCCACCCGGTGCGCAGGAGAACCGCATGACCTATTCCACCATCGACGAGGTGATCGGCAACACGCCGCTGGTGCGGCTGCAGCGCATTCCCGGCGCGGACAACGCGCGGCGCGGCAACGTCATTCTCGGCAAGCTCGAGGGCAACAACCCCGCAGGGTCGGTCAAAGACCGTGCCGCGCTGGCGATGATCCGCGGCGCGCAGGAGCGCGGGCAGATCAAGCCCGGCGACACGCTGATCGAGGCCACGTCGGGCAACACCGGCATCGCGCTGGCGATGGCCGCGGCCATCCTCGGCTACCGCATGGTGCTCATCATGCCCGAAGACCTGAGTGTCGAGCGCGCGCAGACCATGAAGGCGTTTGGCGCCGAACTGCTGCTCACGCCCAAAAGCGGCGGCATGGAGTACGCCCGCGATCTGGCCGAGCAGATGCAGCGCGAAGGCAAGGGTCTGGTGCTCGACCAGTTCGCCAACCCCGACAACCCCCGTGCGCACTATCAGACCACCGGTCCGGAAATCTGGCGCGACACCGGCGGGCGCGTGACCCACTTCGTCAGCGCGATGGGCACCACCGGCACCATCACCGGGGTGTCGCGCTACCTGAAGGAGCAGAACCCGGCGGTGCAGATCATCGGCGCGCAGCCGGAGGAGGGATCGCGCATCCCGGGCATCCGCAAATGGCCGCCGGAGTACCTGCCCAAAATCTACGAGCCGCAGCGCGTGGACCGGCTGGAATACGTCAGCCAGAGCGCGGCCGAACAAATGGCGCGGCGGCTGGCGCGCGAAGAAGGGCTGTTTTGCGGCATCAGCGCGGCCGGTGCCTGCGAAGTGGCGCTGCGCATCGCCCGCGAGGTGGACAACGCCACCATCGTGTTCATCGTCTGCGACCGCGGCGACCGCTATCTGAGCACCGGGGTGTTCCCTGCCTGAGGGCGGTCACTGTGCCGGATTGCTGGCGCGCGGTGTGGCCGCCGTCGCGGCGCTGTCCTGCCCCTGCACGGTGAACGCCTGCGGCGCGAACACATGGGCAAAACCGAGGTAAAAGCCGTATCCCAGGCAGCAAACGAACAGGATGGCGAGGAGGGTCATGTAGAGCTTGGTGGCCATGATCGGGATCGAATGCGGTTGACGGACAAAAAGCTTCCATGCTTGCGCATGGACTGATACAAGGTTAATCGCTGCGCCGCAACAGGCAAGCCGGATTTACAAGCGGCGATCAGCGATGCAATTGGCAAGATTTTTCTCTGCGCCTTGCGCGACTCTTGCCCATTTTTATGTCGTGGTTATACTGTGTCGATTTGACAAACAGCCAGCGCACGGTGGTCCCGGGCCGGCGCAGCGGGGGAGCCGGGATGGATTGCGAGGAGCCACGATGGCGCTTGCATTGCGCGACGGACTGCCGTCGCACGCTCTGCTTTTCGAGCACCTGGCCGATGCCGTCTACCTGCTCGACCCGGAAACGTCCCGCATCCTCTGGTGCAACCGCTCGGCCTACGCCGACCTCGGCTTGCAAGCGGAAGAAGTGCTCGACCACTCGGTGTTGAGCCTGCAGAAAGACGTCACCGGCCTGCCGCAGTGGAAAGACATCGCGCAGGTGATCCGTGCGTCGGACTCCTACACCTTCGTCGGCCGTCACCGGCACAAAGACGGCGGAGAAATCGCCGTGGAGGTCCATACCACGGCGTTTACCGCCGCAGGGCGCGAGTATTTTCTTTCGGTGGCGCGCAACATCAGTCAGCGGGAAACTCTCGATCCGCTGCACAGCTCGCGCGACGAGCGCCTGCGCTTCGCGCTGGATCAGGCGATGGACGGGCTGTGGGACTGGGATGTGGTGCACGGCACGGTGTATTTCAGCCCGCAGCTCAAGCGCATGCTCGGTTACGGCCCGGATGAAATGCCGCCGCGTCTGGATACCTGGACGCGCAACATCCACCCCGACGACCGCGATCAGGTGCTGTCGCTGCTGGAGCAGCACATGCGGGGCCGGCTCATGCGTTACGAGGCCGAGTACCGTCTGCGCAACCGCAACGGGCACGATGTCTGGGTGCACGACCGCGGCAAGGTCTGCGAGCGCGACGGCAGCGGGCAACCCACGCGCGTGGTCGGCATGGTGCAAAACATCACCGACCGCAAACTGCTGGAACTGCGCCTGGAGAAGCTCGCCAGCATCGACGACCTGACCGAATTGCCCAACCGCCGGGCCGGCATGGCCTACCTGAACCAGCAGATCGAACTGGCGCGCCGCGCCGGTCAGCCGGTGTGCGTGGGCGTGCTCGACATCGACGCGTTCAAGGCGGTCAACGACCGTTTCGGCCACGCCAAAGGCGATGAGGTGCTGCACCAGGTGGCGACGCTGCTGCGCCAGGCCATCCGGCCCTGCGATTATGTCTTCCGCTCCGGCGGCGAGGAGTTCATCCTGGTCTTTCACCAGGCTGGTCTGGAGACGGAGAT
>JAJZAQ010000037.1 GCA_021799355.1 Pseudomonadota bacterium | reverse complement strand
AAGGTTGACGTATCCGCTTATGCACATTTTTGGTGAAGTTGCGCCGCAACAAGTTGACCACAGAATCAACCCGAGGTTTTCTTGTTCAACCCATTGAAAATCCAAGGGTTTTTGAAAATTTCACCATCCAGGAAAAGATTCTGCACAGGTTTATCCACAGGGCGGATGGCGTCAAGTCCCGGCGTCATGCACAGAGTTATCCACAGGCCGGATGGCGGCTGAAAAAGACCGAAACGGCGCCGGTTTAGCGCAGCGTCGCAAACTGCTGGTTCAATTTTTTGCGCCAACGCCATGACCTTCATTCTGCGCATCGCGGTGGATGCTCCGGGCTTGCCGGCGCTGGATTACACCGCGCCGGCAGCGTTGCCGGCAGGCACCCTGGTGCGCGTGCCCCTGGGGCGGCAGGAAGTCACCGGCGTGGTGCTCGCACCCGGCGAGGAACCGCGGCCCGCTGCCGGCGTCACGCTGCGGCCGGTCGCCGCGGTGTTCGACACCGTGCCGCCGCTGGGCGACGACTGGCTGGAATTGCTGCGTTTCGTCGCCCGCTATTACCAGCGTTCGCTCGGCGAAGTCATCGGCGCGGCGCTGCCGTCGCGTTTGCGCAGCGGCAAGCCGCTGCACGTCGCGCGGGCACCGGCGCAGCCGGCGTTTCGCTGCACCGCCGCTGGCCGGCTGGCGCTGCCGCGGCACATCGGTGCGCGCAGCACGGCGCGATGGCGCCTGGCGCAGGCCCTGGGGGTGACGGCCGATGCCACGCCCGATCCAGCCGCACCGCTGCCCGTTCTCGCGCTGTCTGCCGCGCGCAGGCTGCACCCGCAGGCCGGCCGGGTGTTGGCCCAGTGGCACGACGCCGGCTGGATCGAACCAGTCGCCGCCGACACCGCCATCCCCGCGCCGCCGGCGGCGGCTGCAGCCCCCGTGCTCCACCCGGAGCAGGCGCAGGCGGCACGCGCCATTGCCGACAGCACCGGATTCGCGCCGTTTTTGCTGTTCGGGGTGACGGGCAGCGGCAAGACCGAGGTCTATCTGCACGCCGCAGCGCAGGCCCTGCGGCAGTCGGCCACCGCGCAGGTTCTGGTGCTCACCCCGGAAATCAACCTCACGCCCCAGCTCGTGCACCGCTTTGAGCAGCGGTTTGGCGCGCAGCAGCTCGCCGTTCTGCACAGTGGTCTGACCGAACACCAGCGGCTGCAGCACTGGCTGGCGGCGCACACCGGGCAGGCGCGTATCGTGCTGGGCACCAGACTGGCGGCGCTGGCCAGCCTGCCCGGGCTGCGCCTGATCGTGGTCGACGAGGAGCACGACCCGTCGTACAAGCAGCAGGAAGGGGCGCGCTACTCGGCGCGCGACTTGGCGCTGTGGCGCGCGCACCAGCTCGGCATCGCCGTGGTGCTGGGCTCGGCCACGCCGTCGCTGGAGAGCTGGCGCGCGGCGCAGACCGGGCGCTACCGGCTGCTGACGCTGACGCAGCGCGCCGCGGGCACGCTGCCGCAGGTGCGGCTGATCGACATCCGCCAAGACCCGACGTTGCGTAACGCCGGCGCGCTCATCGGCCAGGCGCTCGATGCCGCCATCCGCCAGCGCCTGCAACGCGGCGAACAATGCCTGCTGTTTCTCAACCGTCGCGGCTACGCCCCCGTGCTGCGCTGCCCGGATTGCGGCTGGATGTCCGACTGCCCGCATTGCGACGCGCATCTGGTGTTTCACCGCGCCGACCGCAGCCTGCGCTGCCATCACTGCGGCCACCACGCCGCCGTACCGCGCGCCTGCCCGGGGTGCGGCAGCCTGGATCTGCAGCCCGTGGGCAAAGGCACGCAGCGGGTCGAGGAGGCGCTGGCGCTGACCTACCCCGGCGCGCGCATCGCGCGCATCGACGCCGACAGCACGCGGCGCAAAGGCGCGGCAGCCAGCCGCTTCGACAGCGTGCACGCCGGCGAGGTGGACATCCTGGTGGGTACGCAGATGGTGACCAAGGGCCACGACTTCCAGCGCGTCACCCTGGTGGCGGCGCTCAACCCCGACGCCGGGCTGTTCACCCACGACCCGCGCGGCCCCGAGCGTCTGTTCGCCCAGCTCATGCAAGCCGCCGGCCGCGCCGGTCGCGCCCCGCTGCACGCCGCCGGCCCCGCCGAAATGCTGGTGCAGACCGAGCATCCCGCGCACCCGCTGTACCGCGCGCTGGCGGCGCACGACTACCCGGCGTTCGCCCGCAGCGAACTCGCCGAGCGCGAGCGCGGCGGGATGCCGCCGTATGCGTTTCAGGCACTGCTGCGCGCCGAGCACCGCGACGCCGACGCCGTGCAGGAATTCTTGCTGGCGGCGCAGCAACTGGCCGCACCGCTGGCCGCCGACAGCGGCGTGCACCTGTATCCGCCCGTGCCCGCGGCGCTGGCGCGGCGCGCCGACGTGCACCGCATGCACATGCTGCTCGAAAGCGCGCAGCGCAGTGCGCTGCAACAGCTGCTGACGCGCTGGCGGCAGCAGCTTGCCGCGCTGCGCACCCGCGTGCGCTGGGCGGTGGACGTCGATCCGCTCGATTATTGACCGCAGCCGCGGCGCGGTGGCCATTGTGCGGGCGGCGTCATGGATTTGGACATTTCGATACAGCCGGCGCGCGGCGGGCGAACTACAGTCAGCGCACCGGGCGTCTTGCAATGCAGCAACCGCCGGTTCACTGGGAGCGACCATCATGACGACGCAACGCCTTTTGCATCATCACCCTCTTCCCCCCGGGACACCGATCATCGCCTACGACCACGGCCGGCCCGGGAGCGTGACTCCGGAATCGCCCGCCACCGACGTGATGACCGATCTGCGCCATACCCCGGCGTTCACCATCGACCCCGATGCCAGCGCCAACCACGCGCTGCAAAAAATGGTGCACGCCGGAGTGCGCCTGCTGCTGGTGACCAACGCCGCCGGCCACGTCATCGGGCTGATCACCGCGCGGGACCTGATGGGCGAAAAGCCGGTGCGCGCCGCCACCGAAAACCAGATCCCGCGCGACGCCGTGACCGTGGCGCAATGCATGGTGCCGCAGCAGCACATCGAAGTGCTCGATTACGCCGAAGTGCTGCGCTCCACCGTGGCCGAAATCGTGCTCACGCTGCGGCACTCCGGCCGGCAGCACGCGCTGGTGCTCGAAACCGACGGCGCGCCGCAGGTGCGCGGCATTTTTTCCGCGGTGCGCATCGGCCGCCAGCTCGGCGTGGAACTCAACGCCAACGGCCAGATGCAAAGCTTCGCCGAACTCGAACAGGTGCTCGCCGCAGTGTGATCAACGTGGCGTGAGCGTGCGCTGCGCCGTCAGGGCGAGCACGGCAAACGCGCAGAACACCGCGGCCATCGGCGCCGCACTAGGCCGGGCGGACAGGCTGACGAGCCAGCCGCTGGCAGCAGCCAGGGCAAACTGCAGGCTCCCGGTCAGCGCCGCGGCGCTGCCCACCCGGCCGCTCTGGTGCGCCAGCGCCAGCGCGGTGGCGTTGGGAAAGGAAAACCCCAGGCTCGACAGCGCGAAAAACAGCGGCAGGGCCACGCCGGGCCAGCCCGCCGCCGGCCACAGCGCCAGGGCGAGCAACACCGCCGCGCACAGCGCCAGGGCGCGCAGCGCGCGCGACAGCAGAACCGCGCTGGACAGCCGTGCCAGCAGCGCGTGGTTGAGCTGCGACGCGGCGATCAGCCCGACGGCGTTGAGCCCGAACAGCACGCCAAACTGCTGCGGCGCGAAGCCGAACACCTGCATGAACACGAACGGCGCACCCGCGATATAGGCAAACATCGCCGCCTGCCCGAGCGCACCGCTGAGCGCGAAACCGATGAAGCGGCGGTCACGCAGCAGCTCCGCGTAGGTGTGCAGCGCGCGGTGCAGCGGCCGCTGCACCGCCTGGCTGCGCGCTGCCGGCGGCAGGCTTTCGGGCAGCGCCAGCGCCGCCAGCCAGCACGCCACGCCAAACGCCGCCAGAGCGGCAAAAATCACCCGCCACCCTGCAGACTGCACCAGCGCCGCACCGGCCAGCGGCGCGAGGATCGGCGCGGCACCCAGCACCAGCGTCAGCCGCGAAAACACCCGCGCGGCGTCGACCGGAGGGTACGTATCGCGCACCATGCTGCGGGCGATGACGATTCCGGCGCACCCGCCCAGCGCCTGCAACCCCCGCCAGCCCAGCAGCGCATCGATCGACTGCGACAGGGCGCAACCCACCGACGCCACGGCGTAGATGCCGATGCCCAGCAGCAGCGGCGGTTTGCGCCCGTAGCGGTCCGACACCGGCCCCCACACCACCTGACCAAGCGCCAGCCCGGCGAAAAACACCACCAGCGTGCGCTGCACCGCGTCGGGCGTGGCGTGCAACTCGCGCTGCAGCGCGCCAAACGCCGGCAGGTACATGTCGATGGACATCGGGGCGAAGGCCGTCAGCGCCCCGAGGGTGAGGATGCGCCGCAGCGCGCCGGTGCTGGAAGCCATGCGGCGCATTGTCGCAGCGCTGCGGTCGTTCCGCGGCGAGGCTGCCGCGACGCGCAGGGCAGCCCGCGGGTCACGCACGGGGTGGTGGCAGGGGGCGCAGCCCCCTTCTCAGTGCTGCGCGATGGCGCGGCGCAGCTCCCGCACCTGCTCGGCCGACACCGGCTCGGCATCGTTGCCCCAGTTGGCGCGGATGAAGGTCACCAGATCGGCGATCTGCTGGTCGTTCAACTGCGCGCCGAACGGCGGCATGAGCATCGGCGCCGGTGCCGACGCCGTCACCGGCGTGGTCGCGCCGGCAAGGATGACGTGGATCGCGTTGGTCGGATTCAGGCAGCGCACCGACGGATTGCCCACCAGACTGGGAAAGGCCGCCGGCACGCCCTGGCCGCTGGGCTGATGGCAGGCGACGCAGTGCTGCGCGTACAACGCCTTGCCGCGCTCCACCGCCGCCGGGTCGGGCTTGGTGCTAGCCAGTTGCGCGCTGGCCTCGGGCGGCAGGGATTTGAGGTAGACGCCGATGGCGAGCAAGTCCTCGCGCTTGAGGTGTTGCGTGCTGTGGTGGATGACTTCGGTCATGCCCCCGGCGACGGTGTAATTCTTCGCGCTGCCGGTCTGCAGCAGCAGGGCGAAATCCTCGGCGCTCAGGGTTTTTTGCAGGCACTCGCTGCGCAGATTGCTCGCATACCAATGCTCGACGGTGCCACCGGTGAGGTACAGCGCGCCGTTCGGGCCGTTGGCGCTGAGCGCCTTTTCCTGGAAGAACAGCCCGCGCGGCGTGTGGCAGGCGCCGCAGTGCCCCAGGCCCTCGACCAGGTAGGCGCCACGGTTCCACTGCGCGCTTTGCTTCGGGTTGGGGGTGAACGTGGTGTCGCGCACGAACAGCCAGTTCCAGATCGCCAGCGGCCAGCGGATGGTCAGCGGCCAGACCATGTCGGGTTTGCGGTTGGGCACCGCCTCGGCAGGCACGCCTTGCATGAAATAGGCGTACAGCGCCCGCATGTCCTGCGGCGTGATGCGCACGTACGACGGGTAAGGCATGGCCGGGTAGAGATATTTCCCCCCCGGCGCCACGCCGTGGCGCACCGCGCGGTCGAACTCCTCGAAGGTGTAGTTGCCGATGCCGTGGGTTTTGTCGGGCGTGATGTTGGACGAATAGATCGCGCCGATGGGCATGATCATTTTCAGCCCGCCGGCAAATGGTTTGCCGCCGGGCGCGGTGTGGCAGGCGATGCAATCGCCGGCCTTGGCCAGATACGCGCCGCGCTGCACCTCCTGCGGCGAAAACGTCTGCGCGGCGCGCGCCCACCCGCCCTGCCCCAGCAACACCGCGGCGGCCAGCGCCAACCCGATCCTCGTCGTCGTTTTCATCCCGTCTCCCCGATTCGCGCGGCGATTTTGCAGCGCAACAACGCCGCACAGGTTACGCGCCTGGCCACTGCACAGGTTTGACGCATGCCAAAAATGCGACAAGCGGTCGCAGCCGCGCGGGATCAGCGCAACAACGCCCACACTGCCAGCGCGAACGCGACGGCAGCCAGTCCGGCGGCAGCCAGCGACCAGCGCTGCAGCCGCTGCTGCATCTGCGCCAGCTGCACCCCGGCCTGCTCCAGCGCGGCCACCGTGGTCTGCAACTGCTGTGCCAGCGCACGCACGTGCTCGGCGTTGTGCGTCACCGCCGCCTGCAGTTCCTCGATCTGCTTTTGCACGGCGTCGGCCTCGGCCTTGCGCTGCCTGAACACCGGCAGGGCGATTTTGGCGATGGACTCGACGTAAGGCAGCGCCGCGCCGAGAGCGGACATCCAGGAGGCGGGCATGGCTCGGAAAGGAAGAGAAAAGCGCCGATTATGCCCGCCGTTTGAGCCGCCTCACACCGTGTCGCGGACCGCCTGCGCTCCCGCCGCCGCGGCAGCGGGCTGCGGCTGGCGCCACTGCTGCAGGAGCTGCTGCCACTGCGGTAGCACGCGGGCGAGGTGGCGCTGTTTGATGTGACCGTAGCCGCGGATGTCCTCGGGCAGGCGGGCGATGTGCACCGCCAGTTGCAGCCGCTGCGGTGGGGTGGCGGCGTCGATGCCGCGCAGCAGCTCGGTCACGGTGTCGCGGTATTGCGTGATCAGCGCCCGCTCCTGCCTGCGCTCGGCGGTGTGGCCGAAAGGGTCGAGCACGGTGCCGCGCAACACTTTCAGCGGCGCCAGCAGCCTGAACACCACTCCGACCCACGGGCCGAATTCGCGTTTGACCAGCTCGCCACGGGCGTTGCGCCGGCTCCACAGCGGCGGGGCAAGGAAGTAATGCCGGCTGAACCGGCCCTCGAACTGCTGCTGCAACTGCCGGGTGAACGCCGGGTCGGTATGCAGCCGTGCGACCTCGTATTCGTCCTTGTACGCCATGAGCTTGAACAAGTTGTGCGCCACCGCCGTGGTGAGCGCGGTCGATTGCAGCGGCGCTTCGGCGGCGCGCACCTGGGCGACGAAGTCGGCATAACTCCGGGCGTAAGCCGGGTTTTGGTACGCGCGGAGAAAGTCCACGCGACGGCGGATGACCTCGTCGAGGCTGGGGCGCCTGACCAGTTCGATCACCTGCTCGGCCGCCGCCAGCGCGGCGATGGCCTGCGGATCGTGCGCGGCGTGACGCCCCCATTCGAACGCCGCCTTGTTTTTTTCCACCTGCACACCGTTGAGCTCGATGGCGCGCATCAGCGCGGCGTAGCCCAGCGGCACCCAGCCCTTTTGCCAGGCAAAGCCCAGCAGCATGGGGTTGGCGTAAATCGCATCGCCCAGCAGCCGCTCGGCGGCGCTGACACAGTCGAACCCGGCCACCTGCCCCGGCCCGGCGGCTCGCTCGATCGCCGCGCGGCACGCGGCGGCGGGAAACTGCCAGTCCGGGTTGTGGATGAAGGCCGCCGTGGGCGTGCCGTGGGTGTCGAGTGCCACGTGGGTGCGGCCCTCGCGGACGCGCGAGAGGGTTTCGCCGTCGGCGGTAACGATGGGGTCACAGCCCAGAATCAGCTCGGCTTCGGCGGTGGCGACACGGGTGGTGACGATTTGCCCCGGGTCGTCGGCGATGAGCACATGGCTCCACGTCGCCCCGCCTTTTTGCGCCAGTCCGGCAGCGTCCTGCGTGACCACGCCCTTGCCCTCGATGTGCGCGGCCATGCCGAGCAACTGGCCGATGGTGATCACCCCGGTGCCGCCGACCCCGGCAACGACGATGCCGTAGCTGCCGCCGCCTGCGGCATCGGCGGCCAGCGGATCGGGCACCTGCGGCCAGGGCAGCGCGGGCATGGCACCCAGATCGGCCTCGGGCCGCGGCCTGGGTTTGCGCAGCTCGGCGCCTTCGAGGGTGACGAAGCTCGGGCAGAAGCCTTTGAGGCAGGAGTAGTCCTTGTTGCAGGTGCTCTGGTTGATGGTGCGCTTGCGGCCGAACTCGGTGTCCAGCGGCTCGACCGACAGGCAGTTGCTCTGCTCGGAGCAGTCACCGCAGCCCTCGCACACCAGCGGGTTGATGACCACCCGGCGCTTCGGGTCTTCCATCTTGCCGCGCTTGCGCAGCCGGCGCTTTTCGGTCGCGCAGTATTGGTCGTAGATGATCACCGTCACGCCCGGCACCTCGCGCAGCCGGCGCTGAATCGCGTCGAGCTCGTCGCGGTGGTGCACGGTCACGCCCGGGGCCAGATCGCCGACGCTTTCATACTTCTGCGGCTCGTCGGTGACGACGACGATGTCCTTCACCCCTTCGGCGGCGAGCTCCCGGCTGATCTGCGCCACGCTCAGGTGGCCTTCGACCGGCTGGCCGCCGGTCATCGCCACCGCGCCGTTGTAGAGAATCTTGTAAGTGATGTTGACCCCGGCGGAGATGGCCTGGCGGATCGCCAGCAGTCCGGAGTGGTAGTAGGTGCCGTCGCCCAGGTTGGCGAACACATGCCGTTCCCTGGTGAACGGCGCCTGCCCGACCCAGGCCACGCCTTCGCCGCCCATCTGGCTGAACGTGGTGGTGTTGCGGTCCATCCACACCACCATGTAGTGGCAGCCGATGCCGGCCATTCCGCGCGAGCCCTCGGGCACACGGGTGCTGGTGTTGTGCGGACAGCCGGAGCAGAACCACGGCGGACGCTGGCCGGGCACGGGCTGCGCCCGCAGGCTGCGTTCGCGCGCGTCGATCACCGCCAGTCGCTCCTGGATGCGCCGCTGCACGTCCTGCCCGGCAGCGCGCAGGATGCCCAGTTTGTCCAGGCGGCCGGCGATGGCCCGGGCGATGATCGCCGGGTTGAGGTCGGCCTTGGCCGGCAGCAGCCAGTTGCCCGCCGGGTTGGGCTGGCTCCACTCCCCGCCCGACCTGTCGCCCTCGCGCTCGTCGAATTTGCCGATGACGTTGGGCCGCACGTCCTCGCGCCAGTTGTACAGCTCCTCCTTGAGCTGGTATTCGATGACCTGCCGCTTTTCCTCGACCACCAGGACTTCCTGCAGCCCGGTGGCGAACTCGCGGGTGATGCTCGCTTCCAGCGGCCACACCACGGCCACCTTGTGCAGCCGGATGCCCAGCCGCGCGCACGCGGCGTCGTCCAGCCCGAGATCGAGCAGCGCCTGCCGCGTGTCGTTGTACGCCTTGCCGCTGGCCATGATGCCCAGCCGCGCGTTGGGGCTGTCGATCACCGTGTGGTTCAGGCGATTCGCGCGCACATACGCCAGCGCCGCGTACCACTTCACGTCCATCAGCCGCGCCTCCTGCGCCAGCGGCGTGTCGGGCTGGCGGATGTGCACGCCGTCAGCGGGCAGGATGAAGTCCTGCGGCAGCACGATGCGCACGCGGTCGGCGCCGACATCGACCGACGCCGACGATTCGACGATTTCCTGAATGGTCTTCATCCCCGTCCACAGCCCGGAATAGCGGCTGAGCGCAAACGCATGCACCCCCAGATCGAGGATCTCCTGCACCGACGCGGGAAAAAACACCGGCAGCCCGCAGGCCTTGAAAATATGGTCGCTCTGGTGCGCCAGGGTGGACGATTTGGCCACGTGGTCGTCGCCGGCCACGGCGATCACGCCGCCATGCCGCGCCGTGCCGGCGCTGTTGGCGTGTTTGAACACATCGGCGCAGCGATCGACTCCCGGCCCCTTGCCGTACCAGATGCCGAACACGCCGTCGAAGGTTTTTTGCTGGGCGAACAAGTCCAGCTGCTGCGTGCCCCACACCGCGGTGGCGGCGAGTTCCTCGTTGACTCCGGGCTGGAACACGATGTGGTTGGCATCGAGGATCGACTTGGCTTTCCACAGCGCCTGGTCGTAACCGCCCAGCGGCGAGCCGCGATAGCCGGAGACGAAGCCGGCGGTGTTCAGCCCGGCGGCCAGGTCGCGCTGGCGCTGCAGCAGCGGCAGACGCACCAGCGCCTGAATGCCGCTCATGAAGGCGCGACCGGAAGTGAGGGTGTATTTGTCGTCCAGCGAAATGGTCGCCAGCGCCCGACGGATGTGCTCGGGAAGGGGAGCGTTCATCGCCTGTCTCCTGTTTGGCGCGCATCCGGTGAGATGCCGCCCGTGAGTGACCGATCGGCGGCCGATCAGGCCCGCCGTCCCATTGCGGTGCCGCACGGCGTGCACGGCCCGCGCGCCGTCTCGTGAACGACGCTCCGGCGCCAGGGCGCCGATGGGCCGATGCTAGTGCGGCCGGCTCAGGCGGAAAAGAGGGTTGAACCGCAGGCGCGGCGCCGGCGGCCTGCCGGCAGCGTCAACCGAACGCCGGCAGGACGAGGACATAGGTGTCCACCGCGGCGTTCGGGTTGACCACCGGGTTGCTCGGATCGGCGTTGCCCCAGTCACTCTGGAACAGGATGCGCGTGCCGCCGGTGCTGAACGTGACGTTGGTCTGCGCCCAGTAATTGCTTTGCGCGGCGTTGCTGTAGTCGCCGGTGCTGCGGTGGTGCGCGACCCGCCAGGACACCCCGGTGGTCAGGTTGGTGAGCATGATTTCCTGGTCGAGGATGGTGCACGGATTGGGCGTGGGGCCGCTGTTGCCGCTGCTGCCCGGCGTGGCCTGGCCGTTGCTGCCCGTGCCGTAAATATTGCCGGTCATGCCGGTGACCACCCAGGCCGGGTTTTTCCACGCCGTGGCCCCGCTCAGCGCGGCAGTGACCGGATAGCCCCAGCCGCTGGCCTGACCGACGAAGTTCGACACCGCGCCGGTGTTGAGGTTGCAGACGATGACGTTGCCGTTGCCCGGGTCGTTGCGCGAGAACTGCGAGCCGACGAGCAGATCGTTGCCATTGGCGTCCAACGCCGTGTCGCAGTGCTCGTTGGTATCGAAGTTCACCCAACGGACGAATTTTCCCGTCGTGGCGTCGAACACCCCGCTATTGGTCGTCGGCGTGGAGTTCAGGCCGCTGGCGGCCGCGCTGTTCCAGACGAAATACTTGCCCGACAGCGAGGGGAACGGCGTGGAGCCGCGCGCCTGCGGCTGCGGAATCGTCGAGTCGTACAAGATGAACTGCTTGGTCGCCTCGTTGAAGCCGAAAACCCACACCCCCAGTTCGCCGGCGACGTTGGGCACATTCGGCCCAAACGCGCCCAGGCCCCAGATGCGCTGCCCCTGCGCGTTGATGCCCAGGGCGAAGGGATAACCACAACGCACGCCCTGCGTGCCCGCCGGACAGCCCGGCGGCAGACCGTTGGGCAGAAAACTGTAGGTGACGGTTTTCGCCCCGGTTTCGACGTTGATTTCCGTCAGATCCGCGAGGTACTGCCCACCCACCTGATGATTGTCGATGTAGCGCAGGATCGCCGGGTTCTGGTGATCCCAGTAGAACTGCTCGACGTCGGCCGGGTTGATGTCGAGCATCTTGATGAAGGCATACGTCGTGCCGTCGTACATCGCCCAGCCCTGCTGCCCGCCCGATAGCGCAGTCGACGCCGGCAGGTAGAGGATGAAGCGGGTCTCGTCGCAGTTCCACGCCATCGCCGTCGGGTACGCCGGTGCGGCGCAGAGGTTGTTGAAATCCTTCACGCAGTCGGTGATGCGGATGATGGTGGCGCCGAAGTCCGGGTCGGTCACCGTCTGCCCCTTGGCCGGCTTGGCCAGCTTGCTGTACGCCACCGGCGCCTGCCCACGCTGCACCAGACCGGCGGACAAATCCGTTCCCGCCGCGACCGGCTGGGTGGAGGTCGGCTGGGTGGAGGTCGGCTGCGATGGGGCCGACTGAGTGGGAGCGGGTTGCGTCGTCGTCGGCTGCGTGGTCGTCGGCTGCGTCGGGGCGGGTTGCGTGGCCGGCTGCGTCGTCACCGGCTGGGTGGCGGTCGAAGGCGTCTGCGCCGGCTGCGTCGACGACGGCGACGTGGGTGTGGGCTGGGGAGTCACCGGCGCTGTGGTCGGCACCGTCTGTGCAGGCGCGGGGTCGATGAGTGCCGGCGTGGCCGGCGTCGTCTGCGGCGGCGTCGATCCGGTTGCCGCAGAGGTAGCCAGCGCATCCGTTGACGTGCCGGATGCCCCTGCCGGGCCGCCACCGCCACACGACGCCAGCGAACCGATGGCCGGCAGGGCGAGGAGGGATTTCTGGATGAACCGGCGACGGGTGGTTTTCATGGCGCAGCTCCTTGCAGCAGGTTGCGTGAACCGCAGAATTCCTTGCAGGCAAGAGCATTCCACCGCGCGTGCCCGTCGTCCGCTCACGCGGCGACCTTGGCGGGCACCTCCCGACAACCCTGCGACCGCGTGATATTTTTCACGCAGTCGATGACGAAAAAAGACTTTTCCCCCAATTTACGGGGGTTGGGCGCAGCCGTCTGTGTCGCGAGGTAAGAGTCGCGACAGGATTTGACCGCCACCGCCGCTGCGGCTTACTGCTGCTGGCAGAGGGTCGTCGTGTTCTGCAAAAAATTGGTCACCGTCGCCTGGCGGCCCTTGAACCAGACCTGAAACGCGCTGTTGCGGTAGCGCGCCCCGTCAGCCGATACCGTCTGGTCGAGGGTGAGATTGCCCAGCGCCGTCTGCAGCGTGACCGAAACGTCACCAAACGTGGCGATGAACGAGCTGCCATCCTGGCAGTTGAAGCGCACCGCTCCGGGGGGCAAAACCGGAGCCGCCATTTGCGGCGCCTGCGCCGAGGAAGCAGAAGCCGCCGGCGGCGCCGGGCTGACCGGTGCGGCGGGAGTGACCGGAGCGAACTGCGACGCCGCGGGTGCGCTGGCCGCAGGCGCGACCCCGGCGGGCCCCAGAGGCTCGACGGTGATCGGCGCGCTCGGCGCCAGAGGCTGCGCCTGGCTGGCCGGAGGCTGCGCCGCCGGCGTCACCGGCGTCACCGGCGCATATGCCGACGGCGGGACCGTCACCCGCGGCGTGGGCGGGTTGAGCTGCTGCACCGGCACCGGCGTGTTCAGATCCACCGGCGTGGCACACCCCCCCAGCGCCAGACACCCCACCGTGGCGCTGAGAGCGCCCGCAAGCAAACGCCGGGCCGTCCCAAGTTTGCTTGCCCCCCTCGGGGGGTGCGCTGAGCGCAGCGCAGCGCCGGGGGCCCCTTCCGCCAAACGCCGGGCCGTCCCAAGTTTGCTTGCCCCCCTCGGGGGGTGCGCTGAGCGCAGCGCAGCGCCGGGGGCCCCTTCCACCAAACGCCGGGCAGCCCCCAGTTTGCCTGTCTCCCCCCCGGGGTGCGCCGGACGCAGAGCAGAAACGAAAGCGTGTCGTTGCGGATTCATCCACGGTCTCCGGGTGACTGAACAATGCGGAAATTGAACCATACACAGCGCCGGCGCGCGCCGATGTGACGCCGCGCAAGCGTCGGTGCGGCGGCCCCCTCCACCCCGCCAGCAGCGGCCCTATGATCGTCCCCACGACCGGAGCCTGCCGTGCGCCTTTACGCCCTCGCCGTCCTGCTCGGTTGCCTGCTGCAGACGGCGCAGCCCAGGCTGTGGCCGCAGCCGCTGGCCACCACGCTGCTGCTTGCCGGGTTGCTGCTCAGCGCCGCCCTGCTGGCTGCGCAGGTCTGGCGCCCGGGCTGGGCGGGACGGGGGCGTGTGCTGCGGCTGGCCCACATGGCCCTGCTCGCCGCCGCCGGCCTGGCGTTGGGCCTGGGGCTGACCCAGTGGCGCGCCCAGCAGCTGCTCGCACAGCGGCTGCCCGCCGCACTCGAAACACAGCCGCTGCAGGTGCGCGGCGTGGTCACCGGCCTGCCCGTGCTCGATGCCGACGCGACGCGCTTTACCTTCGCCGTGCTCACCGCGTCGGCCCGTGGCGTGCCGCATACCCTGTCGCTGAGCTGGTCTGCGCAGCGCGGCAGACGGCTCACGGAACCGGCGCCGCGCGTCCACCCCGGTGAGATCTGGGAATTCACCGTGCGGCTCAAACAACCGCACGGCCTGGTCAACCCAGGCGGCACCGACAGCGAACTCAGCCTGTTCCGCGCCGGCATCGGCGCCACCGGCAGCGTCAGCCGTGCCGGCCCGCCCCCGCGGCTGCTCGGCCAGCGCCACGCCGCAACCGACTGGATCGCCCAACTCCGCGACACCCTGCGCGAGCGCATGCTGCACGCTTTGACCCTCCCCGCCGCCGGGCCGTCCCAAGGCGGGGAGCGCCCCCTCGGGGGGCAGCGAGCGCCAGCGAGCGTGGGGGCCGTCCAACCCTCCGCCGCCGGGCCGTCCCAAGGCGGGGAGCGCCCCCTCGGGAGGCAGCGAGCGCCAGCGAGCGCGGGGGCCGTCCAACCCTCCGCCGCAGGGCCGTCCCAAGGCGGGGAGCGCCCATCGCCCGCATGGGTGCCCGCAGCCGGCACCGTCGTCGCGCTGGCACTGGGCGACCAGGCGGCGATTTCGCCGCAGGACTGGGCCAGCTACCGCATCACCGGGGTGGCGCACTTGATGAGCATTTCCGGCCTGCACATTTCGCTGCTGGCCTGGCTGGCGCTGCACGTGACCGGGTGGCTGTGGCGGCAAACCGCCCGCCTGCCCCGCCCGTGGACGCTGCGGCTGCCGGCGCCGACCGTGGCGACCTGGGCCGCGCTGCTGACGGCAGCCGCCTACGCCGTGATCAGCGGCTGGGGCGTGCCGGCACAGCGCACGCTGCTGATGCTCGCCGTGGTGCTGCTGCTGCGGCTGCGCGGGCTGCGTGCCGACTGGGCCGACGTCATGGCGCTGGCGTTGCTCGCCGTGCTGCTGTGGGACCCGTGGGCGGTGCGGCAGGCTGGGTTCTGGCTGTCGTTCGTCGCCGTGGGATTTTTGTTTCTCAGCGGCGGTGCGCAGCGCGGCAGGCGCAGCGCGGGCGCGCCGCAGGGTATGTTGCAGCGCCTGCGTCACGCCCTGGCCGACGCCGCGCAGGCGCAGTGGGTGGCGACGCTGGCACTGCTGCCGCTGACCCTGCTGTTTTTCCAGCAGATCGCCGTGCTCTCGCCGCTGGCGAACGCGCTGGCCATTCCGGTGGTCACCCTGTCGGTGACGCCGCTGGCCATCGGCGGCCTGCTGCTGCCTTCGCCGCTGGACGGCTGGGCCTGGCGCCTGGCGGCCTGGCTGCAGCACGCGCTCGACGGGGTGTTGCAGCACATGGCGGCATGGCCTGCGGCGCAGTGGCACGCCGCCGCGGCCGATGCCGTGAGTCTGGCGTTGGCCGCGGCCGGCGTCGTCGCGCTGACCCTGCCGTGGACCTGGCGGTTGCGCGCGCCGGGGTTGTTGCTGCTGCTGCCGTTGACGAGCAATCCGGGAACGGCGCCACCGCCGGGGCGCATGGAGCTGTGGTTTGCCGATGTCGGCCAGGGCATGGCGGTGGTGGTGCGCACGGCGCATCACACCCTCGTTTACGACACCGGGCCGCAACAGGCGCCGGGGGTGGACGCGGGCAGCCGCGTGGTGCTGCCGCTGTTGCACAGCCTGGGCGTGCGGCGCCTGGACCGGGTGGTCGTCAGCCACGACGACAGCGACCACTCGGGTGGCGCGGCGGCGATCGCCCGCGTCCATCCGGAAGCCGAGCTGCTCACCGCGGTGAGCGCAGCGCGCGTGCCGCGGCTGGGGTATGTGCACGTCAGCCGCTGCCAGGCGGGGCAGCACTGGCAGTGGGACGGCGTGGAATTCCGCATCATCAACCCGCTGCCGGGCGACGTCCCGCGCAACGACAATGCCGGCTCGTGCGTGCTGCACGTTGCCGCGCGCGGTGGCTCGGCGCTGCTCACCGGGGACATCGACCAGGCGCAGGAGCGCGCGCTGCACGCTGCCGGTGCGTTGCCGTATGCCGACGTGCTGCTCGTGCCGCACCACGGCAGCAAAACCTCCTCCAGCGACACGCTGCTCGACTCGGTGATGCCGCGTCTGGCCGTGGTGCAGGCCGGCTACCGCAATGTGCACCGCCATCCGCACCCGCTGGTCATCGAACGCTACGCTGCGCGCGGCATCGCGGTCTGGCGCACCGATCTGCAGGGCGCGTTGCGCTGGCGCGATGACACGCCTGACAGCATGCTGAGCTGGCGCGCGGCGCAGCCGCATTACTGGAGCTGGGGCGCGACGGCGCCCGCTGCGCTCACCCCCGCAGACGGTTGAGCGACTGCAGTTCGTAGACCAGCCGGGTGCGCACGCCGTTGATCGACAGCGTGTCTTCGATGCCTTTGACCGCGCGCCCGGCCGCCGGTGCGTACCAGTAATGCGTCATCACCGTCGCCTCCTCGGCGGTGTAATGCCCTTGCAGCCGGAAGGTGTGGAAGGTGCCTGCGGGCACGGTCAAGGTCTGCTCGGCCTCCACGCTCACGCTCACTCCCAGCCGAGTGTGCAGACCCCACTCGGGCTGCGTCTGGGTGACGACCTCTTTCCAGTTCTTGCCCACGCTCAGCGGAAACATGAACTGCGGAAACGCCGGGTGGTACTCGATGGCCTCGCCGGGGACGATTTCGCGCGACAGCAGGTCGAACTGCCGGGTGTAGACGTTCTGCAGCACCGGCGAATCGGCTTTGTTGGTGCGCTGCACCTCGATGTGCACACGGCCGTCGGCGTCGATGCGCGTGACGCGGTTGCTCATCACCAGACCGGCGTCGCCGCGGTCGATTTCTTCCTGCGTGCGGGTGATGAACACCCAGTGGTCGCCTTCGCGGATGTCGGGCAGTGTCATGGGTCGTCTCCTGCAAGGTCAGTCGGTGCTGCCCTGCTGCCGGGCAACGGCCGTTCATCCGGCATCGGCGTAAAACCCGCCGCGCCGCGTGGTGGCACGTGGGGCCTCGGCGCGCACCGCAGCGTTGATCGCGGCGATGTGCTCTGGGGTGGTGCCGCAGCAGCCGCCGACGATGTTCACCAGCCCTTCGGCGGCAAATTCGTGCAGCAGCCGCGAGGTGACCTCCGGGGTTTCGTCGAAGCCGGTGTCGCTCATCGGATTGGGCAGCCCGGCGTTGGGGTAGCACGAGATGAAGGTGTCGGGCGCGGCCTTGGCCAGCTCCTGCAGGTACGGCCGCATCAGCGCCGCGCCCAGCGCACAGTTCAGCCCCACGGCCAGCGGCTGGGCGTGGCGCACGCTGGCCCAGAACGCGCTGACCGTCTGCCCGGAGAGGATGCGCCCGGAGGCATCGGTGACGGTGCCGCTGATGATGATGGGCAGGCGTTCGCCGGTCTGCTCGAACACCTCGTCGATGGCGAACAGCGCCGCCTTGGCGTTGAGGGTGTCGAAAATGGTTTCCACCAGCAGCACGTCGGCGCCGCCGCGCAGCAGCGCGCGCGCCTGCTGCGCATACGCCGCGCGCAGGGTCTCGAAGTCGATGTTGCGCGCGCCGGGGTCGTTGACGTCCGGGCTGATGCTCGCCGTCTTCGGCGTGGGGCCGAGCGCGCCGGCGACGAAGCGCGGCTTGTCCGCGGTGCTGAACTTGTCGCAGGCAGCGCGCGCCAGTCGGGCCGACGCCTCGTTCATTTCGTCCACCAGCTCGGCCATGCCGTAGTCCTCCTGCGCGATGGTCGTCGCGCCGAAGGTATTGGTTTCGATCAGGTCGGCGCCCGCGGCCAGATACCCCTCGTGGATGTCGCGGATGATCTGCGGCTGCGTCAGGCTGAGCAGCTCGTTGTTGCCCTTGACGTCGCGCGGCCAGTCCTTGAAGCGCTCGCCGCGGTATTGCGCCTCGCTGAGCTTGAGGCGCTGGATCATGGTGCCCATGGCGCCGTCGAGGATGACGATGCGCTGCCTGAGCAATTCGGGCAGGCGGGCGGCGCGGGTGTACGGCCGGGGGGCGGGTGGATGAACGTTGAGCATGGCGCTATGGTAGGGGCGAAAGGAGTCTGTCATGCGCATCCGCCGCCTCGTCCTCGACGTGGACAAAGCTTTTGCCCAGCCCAGCTTGCTCGACGTCGCCGCCGCCATCGACCCGGTGCGCGGCGTCACCGCATTCACCATCCACGTCGAAGAAGTCGACATGGAAACCATCAGCACCATCATCACCGTGGTCGGCGACGACATCGACTACGCCGCGCTGGTCGGCGCCATCGAACACAGCGGGGCGATGGTGCACGGCATTCTGGAAATTTCCGTCGGCGACCAGGTCATCGACGCTCCGCGGCCGCGCAAGCCGGAATGAAGCCGATGCAGGCGCTGGCGCGATGGATGTCGGCCGAGCTGTTCTCGGTCATCATCGGGCTGACCGACGGCATGTCCACCGCGCTGCTGCTCGCCGGCTCGCAGGTGCTCGGCCACCAGCCGCTGGACGCCGCGCTGGCGCTGCGCGTGGCGCTGGTGTCGGGGTTCGGCGGCGCGCTGCCGCTGCTGGCCGCCGAATACGCCCGGCTGCGGCAGGACCTGAGCCACGCCGCGCGCGAGCTCAACCTGCCGGCACCACAGCGCCTGTTGCGCAGCCGTCTGGGCGCCGCCACGGTGCGCAACGCGCTGCGCACCACCGCCGTGGCCACGGCCAGCGGTTTTACCGGTGCGCTGGTCTGCCTGCTCATCGGCGCCTGGACGGCGCCGTGGGCGGCGCTGCTCGCGGCCAATCTGGCGTTTTTTGTCATGGGCGGCTGGCTGGGACGACGGTTTGGCGGGCGCCCGCTGGTCTGGGGGCTGGCCATCGCGCTGGCCGCCGACGTGCTGACCGTGGCCGGATTGTTTTTGCACATTTCGGCATGACCCGCAACGCCCACTGCAGCCGCGCGCCGTTAGCACCAATCGGCGCGTCACGTTTTGTTGCAACGCAATTCCTTGGTGCGTCGTTAACATGCGCGCAAGTCCCTGCCCCGCCATGCGCGCCTTCGCCCGCCTTCTGCCTGCCCTGCCCCGCCGCAGCCGCCTGATCTGGCTGGTGCTGTGCAGCGTGCTGCTGCAGCCGCTGGCCTGGGCGGCGCAGCCTGCGGCCACCTGGGTCGAACTGCCCTACTGCGCCTTGGCGCAGCGCGGCGCCGGCGCCGCCGTGGACGACAGCACCGCCACGCCGCCCGCGCATCGTGCCGGCCACCACGGCGCGGCGCACACCCTGCTGGTGCTGCTCAACCCGGCCGCGGTCGGCGCCGGGTCGGGCAGTCTGCTCGCGCCGCCGCCTGCGCCCGGTCTGCAGCCGGCGCTGGCCGGCGTCGGCTGCCGCCTGCGTGTCTCTCCGGTGGCCGGGCTGCGTCTGCAGCCCCGTGCGCACACCACGCCGCCGTCGCGCGCGCCGCCGTTCTCCTTCTGAAGTCCGCCGCCGGCTGCCAGCAGCCCGGCACCGCTGCGACCGACGCCTCCGCGTCGATCCCGGCGCGCGCGCAGACGCAGCGCTGCCGTGGACGGCGCCAGCGCCGGCTTGCCCCACCTGACGATTTCGAGGAGACTGGCATGTCCTTGTTCACCCCGGCGCGCCGCGGTACGCGCGCCTTTGGCCGCGCCGCCGCTGCCTGCGCGCTGTCCACCCTTGCCGCGCCGCTGCCGGCGCTGGCCTGCGCCACCTGCGGCTGCAGCCTGAGTACCGATGCGGCGATGGGTTATTCCGCCGCCCCCGGCTGGCGCGTCAACCTGCAATACGACTTCATCAACCAGGACCAGCTGCGCAGCGGCACGCACAGCGTGTCTGCGGCGAGCGTGGCTGCGCTCAACCCGGCGGCGGCGCAGGAAGTCGAGCATGACACCATCAACCGCTACCTCACCCTGGGCATCGGCTACACGCCGAGCCCCGAGTGGAATTTCAACCTGCAGATTCCGTACATCGACCGCAGCCACACCACCTACGGCGCGGCCACGCCGGACCAGCTCACCGCGGACAACTTGAGCGGGGCGACGGTGAGCAGCCTGGGCGACATCAAGTTCCTCGCCGCCTGGCAGGGACTGCTGCCGACGCACAACCTCGGCTTGCAGCTCGGCGTGAAGCTGCCCACCGGCCGCTACGGCGGGCCCAACGCCGACGGCAGCGGCACGGTGGGGCGCGACCCGGTGGCGTTCACCCGCGGCCCCAACGCGCAGCAACCCTCTCCCGGCAACCTGCTCGACACCAGCCTGCAGCCCGGCACGGGCAGCACCGACCTGATCGTCGGCGCGTACTTTTACCAGGCGGTCAGCCAGGATTTCGATGCCTTCGTCAGCGGCCAGTTTCAGGCCGCAGTGGCGCATCGGCTCGACACCCCCGGGGCCGACTACCGCCCGGGCAATCTGGCCAGCCTGAGTTTTGGCCTGCGCGACGAGGCGCATCCCGACTGGGTGCCGCAACTGCAGGTGAACGTCACGCGCAAAAGCCACGACCAGGGGGCGCTGGCCGACACCGCCGACACCGCGGGCACGGTGGCGTACCTCAGCCCCGGCATCGCCGTCACCCTGGCCAAGGGCTGGCAGGTATATGGCTTCGTGCAGCTGCCGGTCTACAGCAGGCTCGACGGCTATCAGCTCTTCCCGCACTGGACGGCCAGCGCGGGCATCAGCACTGCGTTTTAATGTCCGTTTCCCGATCCCAAGGAGTCCCGAGATGACGCTGCATTCCACTTTCTCCCGCACCGCAGGCCGCGCCCTGGCCGCCGGCGTACTCAGCCTGGGCCTGCTCGGCCCGGCGCTGGCTGCCGGCATCGAAGTCACCGATGCCTGGATCCGCTGGCTGCCCGCCAATCTGCCCGCCGGTGGCTACGCCAAAGTCACCAACGACACCGACAAGGAAGTCCGCCTCGTCGGCGCCTCCAGCCCGGATTACGGCATGGTCATGCTGCACCGCACGGTGAGTAAGGACGGCATGTCGCAGATGCTGCACGTCGACGCCATTCCCATCGCCCCGCACAAGAGCATGGCGTTCACCCCCGGTGACTACCACATCATGCTGATGCAGCCCCGGGCGGGAATCGAACCGGGGCAGACCGTGCCGATCACGCTGAAGTTTTCCAACGGCCAGTCGGTCACGGCGCAGTTCGAGGTGCGCAAACCCACCGCCTCCGGCCCGGCGGACATGAAAGGCATGGGGGACATGAAAGGCATGCAGCATTGACCCGCACCCCCTTGCCCGCGCTGTCGCGCCGTGCCGTGCTGCGCGCTCTGGGCACGGCGCTGGTGGCGTGCGCCGCGCCGCGCGCGCGCGCCGACGGACTGACGCTGGGCGCGCCGGCGCCGGTGGCGGTGCTGCACACGCTGGACGGTCGCACGCTGTCGACCGCCGACATGCGCGGCGAGGTCGTCATCCTCACCTTCTGGGCGACGTGGTGCGACCCCTGCCGCGAGGAGCTGCCGCTGCTGTCGCGCTACGCCGCGGCGCACGCCGCGCAGGGCCTGCGCGTGCTCGGCTTTTGCCTGGACACGCCCGACCGCCTGCCGCAAGTGCGCGCGGTGGCGGCGACGCTGTCGTTTCCGGTCGGGCTGCTGCCCAGTCCGTGGTTCGGCGCCTACGGCCGCATCTGGCGCATCCCGGTGAGTTTTGTCATCGACCGCGCCGGGCGGCTGGCCGACAACGGCTGGGACGACGCGCACCCGGCGTGGAACGCGGCGCGGCTGCAGCGCGTCGTCGGCCCGCTGCTGGTCAATGGGTGAAGCCGATGCGCGTGCGCCGGTGCACGCGGTCGGCGTCGATGTCGCGGGCCGTCAGCGCGGTGCGCCCGTCGAGCTTGGCCGCGCCAAACGCGCCCAGCAGCAGGCGGCGCAATTCGCGCGGCTTGCACTGCTGCAGCGCGTCGAGCACCTCTTCGGCGGGCTCCTCGGGGAACACCGCGCCCCAGTCGTGGCTGGCGCGGATGCTGGCGTACAGCCTGCTGGCGATGCGCCGCGTGCCCTCGGCGTCGGGGGCGGGGATGTCGTAGACGTTGAGGCGGCTCAGGATGGGCTCGGGGATCTGGCTGGCGTCGTTCGCCGTCGCCACCCAGATCACGCTGCTGCAGTCGATCGGCACGTCGGCGAATTCATCGGTGAAGGCGCGCGCGGTGTCGGCTTCGAGCAGGCTGTAGAGCGCGCCCAGCGGGTCGTACTGCGCGGCACCGGCGGCCTTGTCGATTTCGTCGACCACCATCACCGGGTTGGCGTAATCGCCGCCGACCAGGGTGTCGAACACCTTGCCGGGGCGGGCGTTTTTCCACTGCGACGACGCGCCGGACAGAATCCACCCGGCGGTCAGCGCATTCATCGGCGCCACCGCGCACGTCGTGCCCAGCAGCTCGGAGACGCGGCGGGCGAAATGCGTTTTGCCGATCCCCGGCTCGCCCAGCAGCAGCATGGGCATGATTTCCACCGGGTCCGGGCTGTCGGCGCACAGCGCCACGCTGCGCGCGATGTCGCGCAGCGGTGCACCAAAATTGGGCAGCTCGTCCTGCAGCGCGTCGAGTTGGGGCGCGCCCTGCGGCTTGATCGCCAGCCGCTGCCCGCCGGTGGCGAGCATGCGCTCGTAGGTTGTGCGTAATTGCTCGTTGGCGTCCGGGCCCATGCCGTGGAGTTTGCGCTCCACGGCGCTGACATCGAACACGGTTTTGTAGGCAGCAACGGCAAGCATGACGTCCTCCGGTCTGACAAGGTTTCACGCAAGGTTCATGCCCACATCATCTCCTGCGCTGCGGCCGCCGGCAAGTGGGACTGGCACCGCTTGCCGCTGGCAGTGATCCGTGTCAGATTTCGACCTGGGTGCCGAGTTCGACCACGCGGTTGGGCGGGATGCGGAAATAATCCGACGCGTCCTGCGCGTTGCGGCTCATCCACGAGAACAGCACTTCGCGCCACAGCGCCATGCCCGGCAGCTTGGACGGGATGATGGTTTGCCGCGCGAGGAAGAACGAGGTTTCCATCAACTGGAACTCCATGCCGTACAGGCGTTCGACCTCTTTGAGGATGCGCTGCACGTCGGGCTCGTCCTGGAAGCCGAGTTCGACGTGCAGCAGGTAGATGCCCTCCTCCAGCGGCGTGAGTTTGACCCCCTGTTCGGGCGGCACGTGCGGCACGTCCATGGTCTGCGCCGACAGAAAAATCACCCGCTCGTGCAGCACCTTGTTGTGCTTGAGGTTGTGCAGCAGCGCGTGCGGCACGGTGGTGCTGCTGGGGGTGAGGTAGATGGCCGTGCCCTCCACCCGCGTGGGCGGGTAGGTGGACAGACTGGAGACGAAATCCTGCAGGTTCAGCGCGTGCTCCTCCAGCTGCCGCCGCAACAGGGTGCGGCCACGCTTCCACGTCGCCAGCAGGGTGTAGACCGCGGCGCCGAACAGCAGCGGAAACCAGCCGCCGTGGTCGATTTTCAGCGCGTTGGAAGCGAGAAACGCCAGGTCGATGAGGGCGAAGCCGCCGAACACCAGATTGGCGCGCAGCGCGCTCCACCCCCAGCGGTGCTGCGCGATCATCCAGATGAACGCGGTGGTGACGATCATGGTGATGTTCACGGCGATGCCGTAGGCGGCGGCGAGGTTTTCCGCCGTCTTGAAACTCAGCACCAGCAGCAGGACGAAAATCATCAACAGCCAGTTGATGAACGGCACGTAGATCTGCCCCTGGTTTTCCTCGTTGGTGAACAGCACCCGCATGCGCGGCAGGTAGCCGAGCTTGATCGCCTGCGTGGTGATGGAATACGCGCCGGAAATCACCGCCTGCGAGGCGATGATGGTCGCCGCCGTGGCCAGCAACACCAGCGGCCACAGCGCCCACTGCGGCGCAAGGTAGAAAAACGGGTTTTTGGTCGCCTCCGGGCGGGCGAGCACCAGCGCGCCCTGGCCGAAGTAGTTGAGCACCAGCCCCGGCATGACCAGCGCGATCCACGCCAGCTGGATCGGCTTGCGGCCGAAATGCCCCATGTCGGCGTACAGCGCCTCGCCGCCGGTGAGCACGAGGAATACCGCGCCCAGCAGGATCAGCGCCACGCCGGGTTCGCGGTAGAACAGCTCGGCGCCGTAATACGGGTTGACCGCCAGCAGCACCGTCGGGTTGTGCACGATCTGCGCCACACCGAGCAGGCCGATGACGCTGAACCACAGCAGCATCACCGGGCCGAAAAACCGTCCGACCGCCGCCGTGCCGTGCTTTTGCACGACGAACAGGCCGACGAGAATGCCGGCGGTGATCGGCACGATCCAGTCGTTGAACACCGGCGTGGCCACGCCCAGGCCCTCGACCGCCGACAGCACCGAGATCGCCGGGGTGATGATGCTGTCGCCGTAAAACATCGACGCCCCGATCAAGCCGAGGGCGATGGCGATGCTGCGTCCGCGTGTGCCCTTGGCGTAACGGCGCATGACCAGCGCCATCAGCGCCAGGATGCCGCCTTCGCCATCGTTGTCGGCACGCAACACCAGCAGCACGTACTTGACCAGCACGATCAGCGTCAGCGCCCAGAAAATCAGCGACAGCACGCCGAGGATGTTGTGCGGGCTGTACGGCACGCCGTGGTCGGGGCTGAACGCGGTCTGGAAGGCGTACAGCGGGCTGGTGCCGATGTCGCCGTACACCACGCCCAAGGCGCCCAGGCTCAGCGCGGCCAGCGACGCCTTGTGCTCGGACGGGGCTGCGGAAGGAGTCTGCATGTCAGGGTCGGAAAGCGGCATGCCGCGGGGTTGCGCGGTGCAGCGCGCAGGATAGTCCATTCACCCGTCGCGCTGCGCATCCTGGGCGCCGCTGTTGGTTTTGCGCTGCAACCGCCCGGAGCGGGCTGGAATTGTGTTGCGACAGATCAAAACCCTGAGCGCGGCTTTGCGCAAACATTCAATCATTATGATGAATCAATCTCTCGACTTCCAGCCGGCGCTGCTGCAGCGCTTTGACATCGCCGGGCCGCGCTATACCTCCTACCCCACGGCCGACCGCATGCACAGCGGGTTTGGCGCGCGCGACTACGCGCAGGAACTGCGCCGGCGGGCGCAGCGCCCGGACGAGCCGGTGTCGCTGTACTTTCACATCCCGTTTTGCGAAACCCTGTGCTACTACTGCGGCTGCAACAAAATCCCGACCAAAAACCACGGCCGCTCCGCTCCCTATCTCGACAGCATCGGGCAGGAGCTGCGGCTGATCGCCGGGATTTTGCAGACGCGCCTGCCGGTGACGCAGCTGCACTGGGGAGGCGGCACGCCGACGTTTTTGAGCGACGACGAGGCGACGCGGCTGATGGACATGACGCACGAGCACTTCGCGCTGCAGCCCGGTGGCGAATTTTCCATCGAGATCGACCCGCGCAAAGTCGGCGCCGCGCGCGTGGCGCATCTGGCCCGGCTGGGCTTCAACCGCATGAGCGTGGGGGTGCAGGATTTCGCCCCCGAAGTGCAGCAGGCGGTCAACCGCATCCAGAGCGTGGAGGAAACCCGCGAAGTGATCGACGCGGCGCGCGCCAACGGATTTTCCTCGGTCAGCCTGGACCTGATCTACGGCCTGCCGCGGCAGAATGCCGAGTCGTTCTCCCGCACCCTCGACCAGGTCATCGCGCTGTCCCCCGACCGGCTGTCGCTGTACAGCTACGCCCACCTGCCGCATCTGTTCAAGCCGCAGCGCCGCATCCACGCCGACGAGCTGCCGTCGCCCGAGGTCAAGCTCGGGCTGCTCGGCATGGCGATCGAGCGGTTGCAGGCAGCCGGCTACGTCTATATCGGCATGGACCATTTCGCCAAACCGGACGACGAGCTCGCCCGCGCGCAGCGCCAGGGCCAACTCCACCGCAATTTCCAGGGCTATTCGACGCACGCCGACATCGATCTGCTCGCCTTTGGCGTGTCGAGCATTTCCAACGTCGGCGACTGTTACGCACAAAACGCCAAAACCATCGACGAGTACACCGAAATGCTGGCGTTCGGCAAGCTGCCGATCGCCCGCGGCGTGCGCCTGAGCGCGGAAGATCATTTGCGCCGCCAGGTCATCCAGCGGCTGATGTGCGACTTCCACCTCGACCTGCCGGCGCTGGCGGCGCGCTATGGTGTCGATGCGCGCACGACGTTCGCCGCCGACCTGCAGCGGCTGCGGCCGCTGGAGGATGCCGGACTGGTGGTGCGCAGCGGCCCCGACGGCCTGCGCGTCGACGTCACCCCGCAGGGGCGGCTGCTGGTGCGCGTGGTGGCGATGCAGTTCGACGCCTATTTGCACCAGCCGCGCGAACAGCTGGCGCAGCCGCGCTACTCCCGGGTGATCTGACAAGCCGCGCAATCATGGAGCCCGCGCCCGCTTCCCGCCCTCACCGATGAATCTGGTCAAACCGCTGATCGCGCTGCTGGCGATCGTCAATCCGCTGGGCATCATTCCATTTTTCATTTTGTTCACCGAAAGCTTTTCGCGCGAACAAAAGCGAAAAACCATTCTCATCAGCTCGCTGTCGGCGTTTCTGGTCATCGCCGTGAGCACGCTCATCGGCGCCGATCTGCTGCATTTCTTCGGCATTTCGATCGCCTCGTTCCAGGTCGGTGGCGGCATGCTGCTGCTGATTTCGGCCATCAGCATGCTCAACGCCAAGACCGGCGCGACCAAATCGACCAGCGACGAGGTGGAAGAAGCCGCCGAGCGCGCCAGCGTCGCCGTCGTGCCGCTGACCATCCCGCTGCTCACCGGCCCGGCGACCATCAGTACCGTGATCATCTACGCCAGCAAGACGCAGCACTGGTGGCAGCACGCCGTGCTCATCGGCTACGGCGTGATCATCGCCGCGGCGGCGGCGCTGAGTTTTCTCGCTGCCGAGCCGATCGCCCGCTTCCTGGGCAAAACCGGGATCAACGTCATGACCCGGCTGATGGGTCTGATTTTGTCGGCGCTGTCGGTGGAAATGATGAGCGACGGCCTGCTCAAACTGTTCCCGGGGCTGGGGCGGTGAATGCCCCACCGCGGTGCGTTCACACCTTCTCAGGGTTCACCCCTAGTGCGCATGGCGCACGAAATTTGAACAATGACAAACATTGCGACAGGAGATCAAACGTCCTGCCACCCCACAAGAGGGACTGAGGAGACAGACGGCCGGCCCGACCGGGCGTTGAACAACAGCCATGCGGCCCGATCGCCGATCGACGCCGCCCCCAAGGCGCCGTGAACCAGGTTCCGGCGCCTTTTTCCTTGTCCCCACCGTCATTGAGTGTGCATGGAACTGCTCCTGCTCGGTCTGGCTGCGCTGTTCGCCGGATTCGTCGATTCCATCGTCGGCGGCGGCGGTCTGGTGCTCGTTCCAGCGCTCTTTACCGCCTTTCCCCAGGCCGCGCCGGCCACCCTGTTCGGCACCAACAAGGCTGGGGCGATCTGGGGGACGACGGCGTCGATGGCGTCTTACATCCGCCGCGTGCGACCGCCGTGGTCGACCGTGCTGCCGGCCACGCTGGCGGCATTCGTCGGCGCGCTGGGCGGCGCCTGGCTCATCACGCTGGTGAAGTCGAGCGATTTCCGCCAGGCCCTGCCGTTCATCCTGCTGGCCGTCCTGCTCTACACCCTCAAGCGCAAAGACCTCGGCCATCACCACGCACCGCACCGCAGCGGCTGGACAGAGCGCGCGCTGGCCTTGGGCGGCGGGCTGCTCATCGGGTTTTACGACGGTTTTTTCGGCCCGGGAACCGGCAATTTTTTGATTTTTCTGTTCGTCCGCGGCTTCGGCTTCGATTTTCTCCACGCTTCGGCCAGCGCCAAGGTGGTCAACGTCGCCTGCAATCTGGCGGCGCTGCTGGTGTTCGCCGGCAAAGGGCATGTGATGTGGCCGTATGCGCTGCTCATCGCGCTGTGCAACATCAGCGGCAGCCTGCTCGGCACGCACCTGGCGCTGCGGCGCGGCACGCACTTCGTGCGCGGCATGTTTTTGCTCGTCGTCGCCGCGCTGATCGTCAAGACGGCGCACGACGCGTTTTTCTGACGGCGGCAGGCGCGCCGCCCAATCAAAAAAACGCCGCCGGTCATCCGGCGGCGCGGGCCGACATCGGCGGCTGCCTTGCGCTCAGCGTTTGACCGGGCAGGTGCTGATGCCGATGATCGAGTACAGCGGGCAGAATTTGAATAGCCCGGTGAGCAAAGGCACCAGACCGATCCAGCCCCAGACCCCGATGGTGCCCATCAGCGTCAGCGCGATCAGGACGATGCCGACGATGATGCGCAGAATGCGATCGATTCCACCGACATTGAATTTCATGGCCACTCCTCGAAAAAAGAATGCGCAAATTAAACACCGGTCTGCGCCGCAACACAGTGACCGCAGTCACACGCAGCGTGCCCGCTCACCCCGCCACCTCGCCGGCGACAACCTGCCGCAGCACCGCGGGCTGCAAAATATCGATTCTTTCGCGTGACAGCGCAACCCAGCCCGCCGCCTCGAAGCGCTTGAGCAGCCGGGTGACGATTTCCCGCGCCGTGCCCAGCCTGTCGGCGAGTTGCTGGTGGGTGACGTTGATGCGCGGTCCCTGGCCGAGCAGCGCCTGCGCCAGCCGCTGGTCGAGGCGGTGAAACGCCAGCGCATCGATCAGCGCGGTCAAATCGGCCATGCGCGCGGCGAATTGCCCGAGGACGAAGCGGCGAAACGCCGGCGCACGCTGCAGCCATTGTTCGAACAGCTCCGGCCGGATCAGCCACAGACTGCCGTCGGTGTGCATTTGCGCATAGGCCGACAGCGCCTCGCCGGAAAACAGGCTGGCGGAAGACACCAGGCAGATTTCTCCCGGTGTCAGGCGGTACATTTCGAGCTGCCGGCCCGATGGCGCCATGCGGAACACCCGCGCCTCACCCGACAGCACCAGGGGAAAGCCGCCACACTGGGCGCCGGGGGCGAACAACTGCGTGCCGCGCGGCGCCTGCATCACGGCGACGCCGCCGGCCCATTCGGCTTCGAGTTCCAGCGCGGGAACGGAAGCCAGCGCCGGGTAGAGTGTCAGAAGATCGTTGATCGATTGCATGTCAAATCGCGTGGATGGCGCTGCACGCGGCAGGGCCGTGTTTCACGTGAAACAAAACCCCTCAAACCGCGCACCCCGGGTTTACCCGCATAAAATCCGCAGGCAGAGGAGACGCAAAGTGGATTATCCGCGCAAGTTTGATGTCATCGTCATCGGCGGCGGCCATGCGGGAACCGAGGCCGCGCTCGCGTCCGCGCGCATGGGCTGCGCCACCCTGCTGCTGACGCACAATATCGAAAAGATC